>NZ_JBEXTV010000076.1:0-35289 GCF_040628835.1 Streptomyces sp. NPDC006134
GGTGAAGCGGCCCGCCATGGTCTCGGGGTCGAAGGCGTCGGCCTGCCGGACCGTCCCGTCGATCTCCGCCATCTCGGTCTTCGACCTGTTCTCGATCGGCATCGGCCCGTCCAGCTCCCACACGGTCGGCCCGATGCGCGCGGCCCGCATGTTCGCCCGGCGGCTGCGCAACGAGGGCCTGCTGGACTCCGTCGCCTCCGTGCGCTCGGAGCTGTACGGCTCCCTCGGCGCGACCGGCCACGGCCACGGCACGCCCAAGGCGGTGCTGCTCGGCCTGGAGGGCGACTCGCCGCGCACGGTGGACGTGGAGAGCGCCGACGAGCGGGTGGAGGCGATCAAGGCCGGCGGCCGGCTGCGGCTGCTCGGCGAGCGGGAGATCGCGTTCGACTTCGACGCGGACATGATCCTGCACCGCCGCAAGGCCCTCCCCTACCACGCCAACGGCATGACCCTGTGGGCCTACGACGCCTCCGGGACCGAGCTGCTGACCAAGACGTACTACTCGGTGGGCGGCGGCTTCGTCGTCGACGAGGACGCGGTGGGCGCGGACCGCATCAAGCTGGACGACACGGTCCTGAAGTACCCCTTCCGCACCGGCGACGAGCTGCTGCGCCTGACGAAGGAGACGGGCCTGTCCATCTCCGCGCTGATGCTGGAGAACGAGCGGGCCTGGCGCACCGAGGAGGAGATCCGCGCGGGCCTGCTGGAGATCTGGCGGGTGATGCAGGCGTGCGTGGCGCGCGGCATGTCCCGCGAGGGCATCCTGCCGGGCGGGCTGAAGGTGCGCCGCCGCGCCGCGAACACCGCGCGCAAGCTGCGCTCGGAAGGCGACGCGCAGGCCCTCGCCATGGAGTGGATCACGCTCTACGCGATGGCGGTGAACGAGGAGAACGCGGCCGGCGGCCGGGTCGTCACGGCCCCCACCAACGGCGCGGCCGGCATCATCCCGGCGGTTCTGCACTACTACATGAACTTCGTGCCCGGCGCCGACGAGGAGGGCGTGGTCCGCTTCCTGCTGGCCGCCGGCGCGATCGGCATGCTCTTCAAGGAGAACGCCTCCATCTCCGGCGCCGAGGTCGGCTGCCAGGGCGAGGTCGGCTCGGCCTGCTCGATGGCGGCGGGCGCGCTGGCCGAGGTGCTGGGCGGCAGCCCCGAACAGGTGGAGAACGCCGCCGAGATCGGCATGGAGCACAACCTCGGCCTGACCTGCGACCCGGTCGGCGGCCTGGTGCAGATCCCGTGCATCGAGCGCAACGGCATGGCCGCGGTCAAGGCGGTCACGGCGGCGCGGATGGCGATGCGCGGCGACGGCACGCACAAGGTGTCGCTGGACAAGGTCATCAAGACGATGAAGGAGACCGGCGCCGACATGTCGGTCAAGTACAAGGAGACGGCGCGGGGCGGGCTCGCGGTCAACATCATCGAGTGCTAGGAAGCAGGCTCCACCCGACGAAATAACAAGAGTCTTGTTAAATTCGTCGCATGACCACCTCCCCGGCCCCCGGTGAAGGTCCGATCCGCCCGGTCTCCGTCTCCCTCCACGAGGGCACCATCGCGGCTCTCAAGGCGCGTACCGGCAAGCGCGGCATGTCCGCCTACGTCGAGGCCCTCATCCAGCGCCAGCTGGAGCGCGACCGGCTGCGCGAGCTCATCGAGGACGCCGAAGCCGAACACGGACCCGTGGACCAGGCCGCGGTCGAAGCCAAGCGCGCCCTTCTTCGCGGCGACACGGCCGGCTCGGCGGACACGGCGTGAGCGGCACCCTCGTCCTGGACTGCGAGGGCCTGTCCAAACTGGTGAGCCGCACCCCCGAGCTCACCGAGTGGCTCTCCGCCGCAGAGGCCGAGGACATCCGAGTCGTCACCAGCTCCGTCACCCTCGTCGAAGCACGCGATCCGAAGACCCACCAGGCTCGATTCGACTACGCCGTCTCCCGCGTCAACGCCATCCCGCCCGACGAGACCATCGCCCGCCACGCCAGCAAGCTCCTCGCCGCAGCCGGCCTCCACGGCCACAGGTACGCCCTCGACGCGATCGTGGCCGCCACCGCGATGGCCTCCCCCTCCCCCGTGACCGTCCTGACGTCGGATCCCGATGACCTCCTGATGCTGTGCGGCACCGGCGTCCGCGTGGTCAAGGTCTGACGCAGCGCGGTGCCGGAGCGGCTGCGGCTCCGGTTCCCTGCCGGCCGGCGCGGTTCCGCCCGTTCGTCCGTGCGCCCGTTCGTCCGTGCGCCCGTTCGTCCGTGCGCCCGCTGCCGGTGCGCCGAAGGCGGTGATCTGCGCGACCGGCCCGTGACCGGGCGTCAGCCCGGCAACCGGGAGGTGTTCAGCCGCTCGTCCGCTCTCACCCGGCCCACCGGCCGGGACGGCGCGGGGCGGGCTCGCGGTCAACATCATCGAGTGCCGAGCCGCGCGCCGGTGGACCACCGGAGCCACCCAGAGAACGGATGATTCCACTCCGGTGGAGGATCGACCGCGCGGTACCGGGGCATAACCCAACTTCCAGCCGTTTCTGGCCCTTTCGGGAGTCCCCATGCTGCACGGCATCGACGTGAGCGCCTACCAGTCCGCCTCCTACGACACCGACGGCCTCTCCTTCGTCTTCATCAAGGCGACGGAGGGCCGCTCCTACGTCAACCCCAAACTCGCCGACCAGACCTCGCGCGGCCGTGACGCCGGGCTGGTGGTCGGCTTCTACCACTTCCTGTGGCCCGGCAACCTCACCGCCCAGGCCGAGTACTTCGTCGGCAAGGCCCCCGACCGGGCCGGCGACATCCTCGCCGTCGACTGGGAGACGACGAGCGAGGGAACGCACGCGAGCAACGCCGAGAAGGACCGCTTCATCAAGAAGGTGAAGGAGCTGCGGCCCCACCACCGCGTCGTCCTCTACTGCAACCGCAACTTCTGGCTGAACGTCGACACGACCTCCTACGCCGGGGACGGCCTGTGGATCGCCGACTACGTCACCGCGGGCAAGCCCCGCATCCAGGCGAAGTGGCGTTTCCACCAGTACACCAGCGACCCCCTGGACAAGAACGTCGCCGACTTCGGCAGCAAGGCGGCGCTGAAGAAGTGGGCCGAGGGGGCCTGACGGCACGGCTCCCTCGGCCGGTGCGCGCCCTCGTCAGCCGCGGAAGGCCGCGGGGCGCTCCGGCGACGCCTCCGCCAGGGCCTTGGCCACCGCCTCCACACCGCCCCGCAGGCCGTACACCGGGGTGTCGGGCTGCTGGCGCCAGGAGTCGTCGATGCCGCCCGCGTCGACGGTGTCGAAGCCGAGCTCGTCGATCAGGGCCCGGACCTTCGCCTTGGCCGCCTCGTCGTCGCCGGCCACCGGCACCGCGATGCGGTCGGGGTCTCCGGCGGGGCGGGGGCGGTCCAGGATGTCCTGGGCGTAGGTGCCGTTGAACGCCTTGATCACCGGGTGGCCGATCTGCCGTTCGGTCCAGCGGCTCTCGGTGAGGCCCTCGTCCTCGATCGCCGCGATCCGCCCGTCGCGCTCGCGCGGGTAGTAGTTGTTGGTGTCGATGACGGCGACGCCGTCCGCCGCCTCGTCCAGCAGGCCGGAGGGGAGGTCGGGGACCGCCTTCACCGGAATCGTGATCACCACGATCTCGGCGCCGCGCGCGGCCTCCTCCACGGGCACGGGCGTCGCGCCCGTCTCCTCGGCCAGCGCGGTGAGGGTGTGCGGGCCGCGGGAGTTGGCGACGGAGACGTCGTGCCCGAGGGCGGTGAGCCGCCGGGTGAGGTTGCCGCCGATGTTGCCCGCGCCGATGATGCCGATCTTCATGACAGGCCCTTCCGGAGAGATGCCGATGCACGCGCATACGTGTGTCGTGGGGCGACAACCCCGCCGCTCCCCCTGCTATTCCGCGCCCGCGGCGGCCGGGTGGCGGGCACTCACCCTGCGCCCAGGGACCCGAAGGGGTCCTCCACCTCCTTGCGCACGATCTCCGCGGCGCCCTCCGCGTCCCCGTCGGCGACCGCCCGGAGGATGGCCTCGTGGGCGTCGTCGGCGTGGTTGGGGCCGTGGGCGCGCAGGCCGGTCAGGGCGAGCAGGTCGACCAGGCCCGTGCGCAGGACGGGGGTGAACTCGGTGAACAGGTCGGCCAGGACCGGGTTGTGGGCGGCGGCGACCACCGCCGCGTGGAAGGCGATGTCGGCGTCGACGAAGGCGGTGTCGTCGTCCGAGGCGGAGGCGGCGCGGCGGCCTTCGAGGGCGGCGCGCAGGGCGGCGACGTCGTCGTCGGTGCGGCGTCGGGCGGCCAGGCGGGCCGCGTGGACCTCCAGGGCCATGCGGACCTCGTAGACGTCGTTCACCGCGGCCCGGCGCAGCCGGGTGGGCCAGTCCTCGGCGGGCTCGGTGGCGATGACGAAGACACCGGCGCCCTGCCGGGCCCGGACCAGGCCCGCGCCGGCCAGGGCGCGCAGCGCCTCGCGGACGGTGGAGCGGCCCACGCCGAGCTCCTTGGCGAGGGTGGTCTCGCCGGGGAGGCGGGTGCCGACGGGCCAGTGGCCGCCGGTGATCTGCTCGCGCAGGCGGGCGGTGGCCTGCTCGACCAGGGGGCTGGGGCGGAGCTCACCGAGCGGCATCGGATTCACCAACTTGTCTGGAGGGCCGGGGAGTTCTGAGGAGCCCTCGTCGGGACTCCCGCGGAAATTCTTACTTGTCTGAGGACCTGAGCTGTGGATAGCGTACCGGCATGACGTTCCGCGGTCTGCTTCTTCTCGGCTGCCGCGGCGGGGCCTGACGCGACCGGCACCCCGCCGCGGGGCGCCGTGCTGCCGGTCACCGTCCGACCGAGCCGAAGGCCACCCAGCAGACGATGAGCACGACCACCCCCACCACGACCGCCGACCCCGTCACGACCGCCACGGCCACCGTGACCGCCCCGGCCGCCGCGCCCGTCTGGAATCCCCAGCGGCCGGGGCCGATGCCGTACCACCGCTACCGCCCCTTCGACGAGCGGGTGCGCGTGCCCGTGGCGGCCGGCCGGGACTGGCCCTCCGCCCGCATCCGCCGCGCCCCCCTGTGGGTCCCCGTCGACCTGCGCGACGGCAACCAGGCGCTGGCCGAGCCGATGGACACCCCCCGCAAGCGCCGCTTCTTCGACCTGCTGACCAACATGGGCTTCAAGGAGATCGAGGTCGGCTACCCGTCCGCGAGCCGCACCGACTTCGACTTCGTACGGCACCTGGCGGCCGGCGGGGTGGTGCCGGACGACGTCACGCCGGTCGTCTTCACCCCGGCCCGGCCCGACCTGCTCGACCGCACCTTCGACGCGATCGAGGGGATGCCCAGGGCGGTCGTGCACCTGTACATCGCGACCTCGCCCCTGTGGCGCGACGTCGTCCTGCGCAAGGACCGGCAGGAGGTGCGGCGCATGGTGCGCGAGGCCGCCGCGCTCATGGCCCGCCGCGCCGACCGCAGCGGCGCGTACGTCCGGTTCCAGTTCTCCCCGGAGACGTTCAACCTGACCGAGCCCGACTTCGTCCTCGAACTGTGCGACGAGCTGACGGAGTTCTGGGACGCGAGCCCCGACCGCCCGGTCACCCACAACCTGCCCGCCACGGTCGAGATCGCCACCCCGAACGTCTACGCCGACCAGATCGAGTACTTCCACCGCAACCTGGCCCGCCGGGACGCGGTCGTCCTCTCCGTCCACCCGCACAACGACCGCGGCACCGGCGTCGCCTGCGCCGAGCTCGCCGTCCTGGCCGGCGCCCAGCGCGTCGAGGGCTGCCTGTTCGGCAACGGCGAGCGCACCGGCAACGTCGACCTGGTGACCTGCGCCCTCAACCTGTACACCCAGGGCGTCGACCCGATGATCGACTTCCGGGACATCGACGCCGTCCGCGAGACCGTCGAGCACTGCAACCGGCTCCCGGTGCACCCGCGCCACCCCTACGCCGGCGAGCTGGTCCACACGGCGTTCTCCGGCACCCACCAGGACGCGATCGGCAAGGGGCTGGCCGAGCACGCCCGCCGGGCGCGGGAGGCGGGCGTCGCGGAGGGCGAGCTGCCGTGGGAGGTACCGTACCTGCCGATCGACCCGGCCGACGTGGGGCGTTCCTACGAGGCGGTGATCCGCGTCAACTCCCAGTCCGGCAAGGGCGGCGTGGCGTACCTGCTGCGCGAGGGCCACGGCATCGACCTGCCCGAGCGGATGCGGCCCGCCTTCTCCCGCGTCGTGCAGGAGGCGACGGACGACAGCGGGCGGGAGATGACGGCCGGGGAGCTGTACGAGCTGTTCCGCCGGACCTACCTGGCCGACGACGGCGAGGTGGGGCTGGCGGCCTGGTCCGTCCACCGGGACGGCACCGGCGCCCACCGCTTCGTGTGCACCCTGCGCACCGGAGACCGCACCGGCGACTACGAGGGCACCGGCACCGGCCCGCTCTCCGCCTTCGCCGACGCGCTCGCCGGCGCCGGGCACCCGGTGGAGGTCCTGGACTTCACCGAGCACACCGCCGGCGGGGAGACCACCGCCTACGCCGAGTGCCGCGTCGGCTCCGCCGTCCGCTGGGGCGTGGGCCGGGACGCCTCCGCCCTGGCCGCCTCCGTGCGGGCGGTGCTGTCCGCGGTGAACGGGGCGGCCCGGTGACGCCGGTACTGCGCGCCGAGGACGTGCACGTCGTACGGGACGGCCGGCCGATCCTCCAGGAGGTGTCGCTCACCGTCGCCGCCGGCGAGCACTGGGCGCTGCTGGGCGCCAACGGCGCGGGCAAGTCGACGCTGCTCAACCTGCTCGGCGCCCGGACGCACCCCACGCGGGGCACGGTGGAGGTGCTCGGCCGCCGCCTGGGCCGCGTGGACCTGCGGGAGCTGCGCGCCTACGTCGGCCATGTCGACCCCCGCCATCCGCTCGCCTCGCCGCTCAGGGTCCGGGACGTCGTGCTGACCGGGCTGACCAACTCGGTGGAGCCGGTGCCCCGGTGGCGGCCGGAGCCGGAGGAGGTGGAGCGCGCCGAGCGGCTGATGGCGACGCTGGGGCTGGAGGGGCTGCGCGAGGCGCGCTGGCCCACGCTCTCCCAGGGGCAGCGCGGCCGGACCCTGATCGCCCGCGCCCTGATGCCGCGCCCCCGGCTGCTGCTCCTGGACGAGCCGGCCACCGGACTGGACCTGCCGGGCCGGGAGCAGCTGATCGGCGCGCTGGACGAGCTGCGCCGGGACCATCCGCGCCTGGCGACGGTCCTGGTCACCCACCACCTGGAGGAACTCCCCCCGGGCACCACGCACGCCCTGCTGCTGCGCGACGGCCGCCCGCTCGCCCAGGGGCCGGTGGCGGACGTCCTGACCGGTGACCAGGTCGGCAAGTGCTTCGACCTGCCCCTGGTCCTGGAGCGCCACGACGGCCGCTGGGCCGTGCGCGTCCGGCGCCGCCGGGCGGACGGGGCATGACGCGGGGGCGCCCGCCGGGAAACCGGCCGGGCGCCCCCGGTTCACGCCGTCACTTGTTCAGGTGGGCCCAGAACTCGTCGAACGACAGCAGCTTGTCGCCGTCGAGGTCACGGCTGGCGATGACCGCCTCGGCGACCGCCTCGGTCACGTTCCAGTCACCGCCCTGGGCGAGGGCGGTCTTGAACTCGGCAGCGGTGACGAATCCGTCCCCGTCCGTATCGATCCGCTCGAACTGCTTGCGTGCTTCCTCGATGTCGGCCACCGGTCCGCCCCTCATCTCGTACTCAGGTCGTCTGCTCAGCCTGTTCCGCTGACGCAGGTCAGATTAACCGCCCGCCCTCGCACGCCGTGCGGCGGCCACCCGGCCGGGCTCCTCCCGGCGCCGGGCGGTGGCGCGGGTCGTCTCGCGCCGGCGGGCGGGGCGGGCCGGCGAGGGGGCGGGGCCGGCTGGAACACCCTCGGGCCGCGGGCGTTCCGGCCGGCCGGTCACCTCGGCGTGGGCGCCGAGGCGCTGTGGCTCAGTGCCACGGCCGGTAGTGCGGGTTGCTCTCGCACTCGCTCATGATCTCGGTCTTGGTCTGCTTGTCGACCGGGCAGACGCCGATGATGTACTGCCGGGCGACGCCGCCGGGGAAGGCGACCTCGACCTGGTCGGCCCACCGGTGGGTGTCCCCGATGGTCTTGTTGACGTCGATGCCGCCGGGGGCGTCGATGTAGTAGTTCCAGCCGGACTTGTACCAGGTCTTGTACAGGTCGTGGTCGTACGTCGTCGACACGTACGGCGAGGGCTGGTTGACCAGGACGTACTGCTCGATGTCGTACTGGCCGTTCACGACGTCCTTGGGGTGGAAGCCCTGCTCGAAGACGACCGACGGGCCCCGGCTGTCGCTGCGGTAGAGGGTGCCGCAGGTGGTGCGCCAGACCGGCTCGGGGGTGATGCGGCCGACGTCGACGCGGCGGTCGGCGGCGGCCTTGATCCGGTCCTCGAACTGGGGGCAGGCGGGGGCGGCGGCAGCCGCCCGGGCCGGGGCCGCCGTGGTGGAGGCCGTCGTGGTGGGGGCCGTGGCGGCCGAGGTCGTGAGGACGGCCGCGAGGGACAGGACGGCGGCGGTGGCACGCCGCCGCAGGCGAAGTGTGATCATGGGTGCACGATCGCGGTCCGGGGTCCGCGCGGCACGGATCGTCACTCGTTCGGCGGCGTGTCGACGCGCCCCGCGTCAACGGAAGATGCCGGTGTGCCCCAGGGAGTAGCGGCCCGGCTGCGGGTACACCGCGAGGCCGTGCGGCCCGCTGCCGACCTTGATGCGGGCGAGCTGCTTGCCGGTGCGGGTGTCGATGGCGTACACCTCCGAGTCGTACCGCCCGGACAGCCACAGCACCTTGCCGTCGGCGGAGACGCCGCCCATGTCGGGGCTGCCGCCGTCGGGCAGGTGCCACTTCCTGGTCAGCTTGTCCCGGGTGAAGTCGAAGACGGAGACGGTGCCCTCGCCCCGGTTGGAGACGTACATCTCGCGGGAGTCGCGGCTGACGTACAGGCCGTGGCAGCCCTTGCCGGTGGGCAGCAGGGTCGGCTCGGTGAACTTGTCGCCGTCCAGGACCCACATGCCGTGGGCCATCATGTCGGCGATGTAGAACTTCCTGCCGTCGGGCGAGATCTTCACGTCCTGCGGCATCGCGCCGTCGAACGGCAGCTTCTGCTGGGCGACGACCTCCATCTTCTCCGTGTCGACCTTCAGCAGCTCGCCGCTGAACTCGCAGGAGACGATGAAGTAGCGGCCGTCGAGGGAGAAGTCGGCGTGGTTGACGCCGTAGCAGGAGACCGGCTCGGTCTTGACCTTCTTCATGGTGTGCGGGTCGCGGAAGACCAGTTCGCGGTCGAGGGAGGCCATCACGACGGCGTACTTGCCGTTGGGCGTGAAGTAGAGGTTGTACGGGTCGTGCACCTCCACCGGCTTGCCGGCCTTGCCGGTCCTGGGGTCGATGGGGGTGAGGGTGTGGCCGCGGTTGTTGTTGACCCACAGGGTCTTCAGGTCCCAGGAGGGGACGACGTGCTGGGGCTGGCGGCCGACGGGGATGGTGTCGACGATCTCGTACGTCCTGGGGTCGATGACCGTGACGGTGTCGGACTCGGTGTTGGGGACGTAGACCCGGGAGGGGAAGTCCTTGACCACCGGGGACAGCTTGTTCGGGCGGTCGGCCGCGTAGACGTCCTTGGGATCGAGGACGGGCGGCATGCCGGGCAGGCCGTCGACGGGCTTCTTCTCGGTCGGGGCGGGCTCGGCGGCCCTGGTGGCGCGGGGCGCGGCGGCCCGGTCGTCGCGTTCGGTGCCGCAGGCGGCGAGGGCGGCGAGGGCGACGGCCGCGATCAGGGTGCCTTTCGTCAGGCTGCGGTACGTCGGAGGACGATACTTCGGCGTCATTCACCCCATTTAAGGGGGAGTGCGGATGAAAACGGGTGATTCGCCCGATCGACGGCCGGTCAGGGGCGCCGTGCCCCGCCCCCGTACGGCCCGATACGGCCCCGTGTACGCCCCCGTACAGCCCGGTACGGCCTTGTACGGCCTTGTACGGCCCTAGCGGTCCGCCACCCGCATCTCGAACCACGTCCGCTTGCCGCACGGCAGCAGATCGACCCCCCACCGGTCGGACAGCTTGTCGACGAGGAAGAGCCCTCGCCCGCTGATGTCCGTCTCCCGCACCGGCATCAGGCACGGCAGCCCGCGGGAGGGGTCGCGCACCTCGACGCGGATCCAGCCGGGGCGGCGGCGCATGCGCAGGCCGAAGCGGCGGGCGCCGGTGTGGCGTACGGCGTTGCCCACCAGTTCCGAGACGAGCAGGACGGCGTCCTCGGTCAGCTTCGGGGTGAGCGCCCACTGGCGCAGGGCCACCACCTGGGCGAGCCGCCGCGCGGCGGCCGCCGACTCGGGGCGGGAGGGGAGCTCGACCTCGTTCTCCGCCGGATTGCCGAACGACTCCAGCGCCGTGAGCGCATGTTCGTCCTCGACTGCCGGTGACCAGCGCGCGGCAATCACGCGGCCGGCTCCCCGCGGCTGCCCCAGACCCTCCAGCCCCGCCATGCCCCCCATCATGGCCGCCCGGCGCTCTTCACGGGGCCGTTCCCGGGGAATACGCCCCCGCGGTATCCCGCCCCGCCCCGGCCGAGAGGCGGCCGAGGGCATATGCCGGTGACACGGCCGGGGTGAGGGGGCCTCCGGCGACCTGCGCCGACGGGCCGGCCGGCGGCGGCTGGCGGCCCCTCGGCACGGCGGGCTCCGGTCCGCCCCGCGTCCGGTGCGGACCGCCCCTTCGGGGGACCCGCCGCGGACGTCACGCCGGTGACGCGCCCTCGGGCCGCGCTCCCTGAGGGGTCAGAGGAACTTCGCCTTGCCGGGTCCCTCCTCCACGAAGCTGCGCATCCCGCGCTCCCGGTCCTCCGTGGCGAACAGCCCCGCGAACCAGTTCCGTTCGACGGCGAGGCCGGTGTCGATGTCCGTCTCCAGCCCGGTGTCGACCGCCTCCTTCGCCGCGCGCAGCGCCAGCGCGGGACCCCGCGCCAGCCGCGCGGCCCACGCGTGCGCCTCGGTGTACACGTCGGCGGCCGGCACCACCCGGTCCACCAGGCCCAGAGCGAGCGCCTCGTCGGCCTTCACCTGGCGGCCCGTGAAGATCAGGTCCTTGGCCCTGGAGGGGCCGATCAGCCGGGCCAGCCGCTGGGTGCCGCCCGCGCCGGGGATCAGGCCGAGCAGGATCTCCGGCTGGCCCAGCTTGGCGTTGTCCCCGGCGATGCGGTAGTCGGCACACAGGGCCAGTTCGCAGCCACCGCCCAGCGCGTACCCGGTGACCGCCGCCACGACCGGCTTGGGGATGCGGGCCACGGCCGTGAAGGAGTCCTGCAGGGCGCGGGCGCGCAGGACCATGGCGGTGTGGTCCATCACCTGCATCTCCTTGATGTCCGCGCCGGCCGCGAACACCTTCTCGCCGCCGTAGAGCACCACGGCGCGTACGTCCTCGCGGCGCGCGGCCTCCTCGGCGAGCTCCTTCAGCCGGTCCTGGGTGGCGATGTCCAGCGCGTTCATGGGCGGGCGGTCCAGACGCAGCGTGCCGACGCCGTCTTCGACTTCGAGATGTACGGTCATGCCCAGCAGGTTAACGGTCACTAACGACAGTGACCCCGGTGCGATGACTCACACCGGGGCCGTACGCCAGGACGCCAGGGCCTCAGGGCCTCAGGCGGCGAAGGGTTACGCCTTCCACTTCTCCCAGGACATGTTCCAGCCGTTGTAGCCGTTGTCCGGGGCGACGGTGGCGTCGTTCGAGTTCTTCACGATCACCACGTCGCCGATGAGCGAGTGGTCGAAGAACCAGGCGCCCGGCGCCGTCCTGTCCCAGCCGCCGCGCACGTCGCGCAGGCCGACGCAGCCGTGGCTGGCGTTGCGGTTGCCGAAGGCGTCGCCGCCCCAGTAGTTGCCGTGGATGAAGGTGCCGGAGGTGGTCAGGCGCATGGCGTGCGGGACGTCCTTGATGTCGTACTCGCCGCCGTAGCCGACCGTCTCGCCGTTCATCCGGGTCACGGTGAGCTTCTCGCTGATGACCATCTGGCCGTTCCAGGTCTCGTAGCCGGGCGCGCCGGTGGTGACCGGGATCGTCCTGACGGTCCTGCCGTCCCGCATGACCTTCATCGTGAGCTTCTTGGCGTCGACGACGGAGACCTGGTTGCGGCCGATGGTGAAGGAGACGGTCTTGGACTGCTTGCCGTAGACGCCGTCGCGGCCCTCGACGCCGTCGAGGTCGAGGTCGACGGTGACCTTGGTGCCGGCCTTCCAGTACTTCTCGGGCCGGAAGTCGATCCGGTCGTTGCCGAACCAGTGGCCCTCGACCTCGACGGCCGGTTCCGTCTTGACGCGGATGGCCTTCTCGACGTCCTCGGGGTGGGTGATGCCGCGGGTGAAGCGGATCGAGAACGGCATGCCGACGCCGACGGTGGAGCCGTCCTCGGGGGTGAAGTGGCCGATGAAGGTGTTCTTCGGGGTCAGCGTGGTGAAGCGGGCGTCCTCGGCGGCGGTGCGGCCCTCGGCGTCCTCGGCGACCGCGTGCACCGTGTAGGTGGTGGAGGCGGCCAGGTGGGTGGACGGCGTCCAGGTGGCGCCGTCGGCGGATATCTCGCCCTCGACCTCGGCGCCCTCGGCGTCCTTGACCTCGACCTCGGTCAGCTTCCCCTTCGCGGCGCCGACCTTCAGGGCGCCGCTGGTGTCGACGCCCTTGGCGCCGTCCTTCGGGGCGATGGTGACGACGGCCTCGGACTGCCCGCTCCGCGCCGCGGCGGAGCCCTTGCCCTTGCCGTCGGCGGAGGCGGACCCGGAATCCGATCCGCCGCCGCACGCGGTCACGGCCGTCAGCACCACACCGCACAGCAGCGCCGACAGCCTCCTGATGCTCCGCCCCCGTACGTCAGCCGACGCCCCCGATACCGGTCGCCCGTTCACTTGTTCTCCCCTCGCAGGGCCCTGACCAGGCCCGCACCCCGACGCGTGCTACGCGCTCCGGCGCATATTAACTGCCCGGCGAGGGGCGCCGGCGCTCCGGGATTGTCACCGTTCCGTACCGAGTCCGGTCCGGGCACCGCCGGGGAGGCCGCGGGTGGGAAGGCCGGGGGACGGCCGCCTCGGGGTCACTTCACCGCGCTGCCCGCCTTCCACGCCTTCCAGCTCATGTTCCAGCCGCCGAGCCCGTTGTCGGGAGCGACCTTCTTGTCCTTGCTGCGCACGACCTCGACGACGTCCCCGACCAGGCTGCGGTCGAAGAACCAGCCCGCCGGGGTGTGGGCGCCGCCGCCCTTGTCGTCGCGCAGGCCCACGCAGCCGTGGCTGACGTTGGTCCGGCCGAACACGTCGTCGGGCGCCCAGTAGTTGCCGTGCAGGAAGGTGCCGGAGTCGGTCAGGCGCATGGCGTGCGGGACGTCGGGGATGTCGTACTCGCCGCCGAAGCCGACCGTGCGGCCGTTCATGCGGGTGACCTCCAGCATCTCGGTCACCACCATCTTGCCGTTGTACGTGGTGGTCTTCGGGGCGCCGGCGGTGATCGGCACGGTGGCGAGCAGGTCGCCGTCCCTGCGGACCTCCATGGTGTGCGCGGCGGCGTCGACGACGGAGACCTGGCTGCGGCCGACGGTGAAGGAGAACGTCCGGTCCTGGAGCCCGTAGACCCCGGGCGCCCCCTCGACGTCGCGGAAGCGCAGGGCGACGGTGACCCGGGTGCCGGGCTTCCAGTAGTGCCGGGGCCGGAAGTCGAGCCGGTCGCGGCCGAACCAGTGGGGGCGGATCTCGACGGCGGGGTCGGCGGTGACGCGCACGGCGCGCTCGACGGCGGCGCGGTGGGTGATCTCCCGGTTGAACTCCAGGGAGACGATCATGCCGGTGCCGACGGTGGAGCGGTTCTCCGGGGCGACGTACCCGATGAAGCGTTCCTTCGGGACGTACGTCGTGAAGGTCGCGTGCCGGGCACAGCGGCGCCCGCGGCCGTCCAGGGCGACCGCGTCGACCGTGTAGCGGGCGGCGAGCGCCAGCCTGCCGTCGGCCGGCTCCCAGCGCGACCCGTCGGCGGAGATCCGGCCGGGCACCGGCGTCCGCCGGGCGTCCTGCGACCTGACGACCCGGACCGACTCCAGCCGCCCGCCCGGCACCCGCACCGACAGCTTCTCCCCGGGCCGCACCCCCTTGCTGCCGTCGGCCGGCGAGATCCGGATGGCCTCCTCGGGGGAGGGCGGCTTGCCGAACACGCCGCCGCCCCCGGAACCGCCCGAAGTGCAGCCGGCGGCCCCGGCCAGCAGTCCTGCCCAGGTCAGTAGGGCGGCCAGTGCGGCCCCCGCGCGCCGCGCGCGCCTGTGTACATGCCTCACACCCGCCCCTAACGACGGGGCCCGCCGCGGGGAAACGTGAGTGCGAGCCACGCTCTGGGCAGAACACTGGGGAGGACGACGCGACGGGGAGCCGTGGCCGGGACACCGTGCGCCCTTTTTCCACGTCGTTCCACGAGCCGTGGGAGGCCGACACGTGTCCAGCGCAGCCGAGCAGGAGACGGTGGCCGGGAAGCGGGCCGCCGGCAACGGACAGGACGAACGCCCCGCCGCCGTGGACGGCAGGCCGCGCCGGGCACCCGCCGTGCCCGCGTGGCCGGGGGCGCCGACACCGCTCGGTGCCCGCTTCCGGGTCGGGCCGGACGGGGTGGCGGGCACCAACTTCGCGCTGTGGGCGGGCGGGGCCGAGGCGGTGGAGCTGTGCCTGTTCGACGAGCGGGGGGCGGAGACCCGGGTTCCGCTGACCGAGCTGACCCACCAGATCTGGCACGGCTTCGTGCCGGGCGTGCTGCCGGGGCAGCGCTACGGCTACCGGGTGCACGGACGCTGGGACCCGTGGACCGGCGCCCGCTGGAACCCGGCGAAGCTGCTGCTGGACCCCTACGCGCGCGCGGTGGACGGCGACTTCCGGCTGCCGCCCCAGGTGTACGGGCACGTCCGGGACTGGCCGGAGCAGCACGTGGCCGACACCGTGCGCGACGACCGGGACTCGGCGCCGTACGTCCCCAAGGGCGTCGTCGTCCACGACGACGACGACTGGGCGGACGACCGCCGCCCCAAGACGCCGTGGGCGGACTCGGTCATCTACGAACTGCACGTGCGCGGCTTCACCAAGCTCCACCCCGGCATCCCCGAGGAGCTGCGCGGCACGTACGCCGGGCTGGCGCACCCGGCGGCGATCGAGCACCTGGTGAAGCTGGGCGTGACGGCGGTGGAGCTGATGCCGGTGCACCAGTTCGCGCACGAGGACCACCTGCTGCGGCGGGGCCTGCGCAACTACTGGGGCTACAACTCCGTCGGCTACTTCGCCCCGCACGCCGCCTACGCCGCCTCCGGCACCCGGGGCGAGCAGGTCGGCGAGTTCAAGCGGATGGTGCGCGCGCTGCACGCGGCGGGCATCGAGGTGATCCTCGACGTCGTCTACAACCACACGGCGGAGGCCGGCGAGTACGGTCCCACGCTGTCGCTGAAGGGCATCGACAACCGCGGCTACTACCGCCTCCAGCCGGACGCCCGCCGCTACGCCGACTACACCGGCTGCGGCAACACCCTGCACGTCGTGCAGCCGCACGTGCTGCGCCTGATCACCGACTCGCTGCGGTACTGGGTGACGGAGATGGGCGTGGACGGCTTCCGCTTCGACCTGGCCGCCGCGCTGGCCCGTTCGATGCACGACGTCGACATGCTCTCCCCGTTCCTGGCGGTGATCGCGCAGGACCCGGTGCTGCGCCGGGTGAAGCTGATCGCCGAGCCGTGGGACGTGGGCTCGGGCGGCTACCAGGTGGGCGCGTTCCCGCCGCTGTGGACGGAGTGGAACGACCGCTACCGCGACACCGTGCGGGACTTCTGGCGCCACGCCCTGCCGGACGTGCGGGAGATGGGCTACCGGCTGTCCGGCTCCAGCGACCTGTACGCCTGGGGCGGGCGCCGCCCGTACGCCTCGGTCAACTTCGTCACCTCGCACGACGGTTTCACCCTGCGCGACCTCGTCAGCTACGAGCGCAAGCACAACGAGGCCAACGGCGAGGGCAACCGGGACGGGACGCACGACAACCGCTCCTGGAACTGCGGGGCGGAGGGCGAGACGGACGACGAGGGCGTGCGGGCGCTGCGGCGGCGGCAGCTGCGCAACCTGCTCACCACGCTGCTGCTGTCGACGGGCGTGCCGATGCTGCTCGCCGGCGACGAGATGGGCCGCACGCAGGGTGGCAACAACAACGCCTACTGCCAGGACAACGAGCTGGGCTGGGTGGACTGGAGCCTGCTGGAGGACCCGCGCTGGCGGTCCCTGACCGACCTCGTCTCCCGGCTGATCCGGCTCCGCCACCGCCATCCGGTGCTGCGCCGCCGCGCCTTCTTCTCCGGGCGGGCGCAGTCCTCGGACGGGCTGCGGGACCTGGCCTGGTTCACACCGCGCGGTACGGAGATGACGGAAGGGGACTGGTTCGCGCCCGCCGCCACGCTGGGCATGTACCTGTCCGGGCGGGACATACCCGGCCGGGACGAGCGGGGCGCGCCCGTCGTCGACGACAGCTTCCTGGCCGTGCTGCACGCCGGGGAGCATCCGGTGGACTTCGTGCTGCCGGGGCCGCCGTGGGCGGAGCGGTACGAGGTGGTCCTCGACACCGGCCGGGAGGAGCAGGCCGAGGCGCCGGGCGTGGAGCACCCGGCGGGGGCGGCGGTCACGGTGCCGGCGCGGACGGTGCTGCTGCTGAGGGTCGCCGGCTGAGACCGCGCGTCCCGCATCCCGCGTCTCACGTTTCCCCTTCGTGAACTCCTCGCCGGTCTCCTTGACCCTCCCCCGGCTCCCCTGGCACCGTCCCGGGTCATGAGGACCGCCGCTGATCACCGGTGCGTGGGCGTCGCGCTCGTCGAGCGACGCCACGTCGACCTGTGCCGGCAGGCCAGCGCCGTCTGTCGCTGACGCGCTCCCCTCCTCCTTCCTTCTCTCTTCTTTCCTTTCCTTCCTTAGGTGTGTCCCGGGCCGGGGCACACCCGTCCCGAGGATCACGCATGCCCGACATATCCCGCCGTGCCTTCGGTGGCCTGATCGGTGGCGGTGCCACCGCCGCGGTCGCCGGCACCGCCACCGCCGCCACCGCCGCCCCGGCCGCCCCCGTCGAGCGCCCCTTCCGGGCCCGTACGGCCGGCGCCCGTCCCGTCCGCCGCCCCAACATCCTGTTCATCCTGGGCGACGACCTGGGCTGGGCCGACCTGTCGTCGTACGGCGCCCCGCACATCAAGACCCCGCACCTGGACCGGCTCGCCGCCCAGGGCGTCCGCTTCACCGACGCCTACGCCGGGTCGGCGACCTGCTCACCGACCCGGTTCAGCCTCTACACGGGCCGCTTCCCCGGCCGTACGAAGGGCGGGCTGGCCGAGCCCATCGGCAACCGGACCCAGGGGCTGGACCCGAACCACCCCACCCTCGCGTCCCTGCTGAAGCAGGCGGGCTACGCCACCGCGCTCATCGGCAAGTGGCACTGCGGCTTCCTGCCCGACTACAGCCCCACCAAGTCCGGCTGGGACGAGTTCTTCGGCAACTTCGGCGGCGCCCTGGAGTACTTCTCCAAGCTGGGCCAGCTCGGCGACTACGACCTGTACGAGGGCGACGCCGAGTACGAGGACCTGCGCTACTACACCACGATCCTGACCGAGCGGGCCGTCGAGTACGTCTCCCGCGACCACGGCCGGCCCTGGCTGCTCAACCTCAACTTCACCACCCCGCACTGGCCGTGGCTCACGGAGGACGACGAGGAGGCCGGTGCGAAGATCGCGGCGAAGATCCGCGATGGCAGCGTGCTGGGCGCGCTGCGGCACGACGACGGCGGCTCGGTGGCGAAGTACAAGGAGATGGTGGAGAGCCTGGACGCCGCGGTCGGCCGGGTGCTCACCGCGCTGCGCCGCGCCGGGCAGGAGGAGAACACCCTCGTCGTCTTCGCCAGTGACAACGGCGGGGAGCGCTTCTCCTACCAGTGGCCGCTCAGCGGCGGGAAGTCGGAGCTGCTGGAGGGCGGCATCCGGGTGCCCACCCTCCTGCGCTGGCCGGCCCGGATCGACGGCCGCCAGGTCAGCCACGAGCCCGTCTACTCGCCGGACTGGACGGCGACCCTGCTGGAGGTGGGCGGCGCCCGGCCCCACCCGGCGTACCCGCTGGACGGGCACAGCCTCGCGGGCTACCTGCTGCGCGGCGAGCCCCTGCCCGAGCGCGACCTGTTCTGGCGGGTGCGGGGCAACCGGGCCCTCAGACGCGGCGACTGGAAGTACTACCGGGACGCGGACGGCAGGGACCACCTGTACCACCTGGCCGCCGACGCCCGCGAGCAGGCCGACCTCGCCGCCGACCGGCCCGGGCTGCTGGCCGAGCTGCGGGCGGCCTGGGAGAAGGTGGACGCCACGCTGCTGCCGTACACGGCGTCCTGACCGCCGGGCCCCGCCGCAGCCGGGGGACCTCAGCCGGGGTGCCTCGGTCACGGGCCGTCGCAGGCCATCGCGGGCGCCGGCGGACGGCGTGTACGACCGGCGTGCGGGGACGGCCGGTGCGGGCGGCGCGTGCGACCGGCGCGCGGGGCCGGGCCCTGCGACTCCGCGGAGGCGGAAACTCGGTGGGCAGGGCCCGTGACGGTCCGTAGGCTCGCCACCGATGCTCTCCACACACCCCACCGCCGAGGACCGGTCCGCCGTTCGCGCGCTGCTGCGCCTGTGGCCCTATGTGCGGCCGGTGCGGGCGCGGCTGCTGACCGCCGCGTTCGTCGCGGTCCTCGCCTCCTGTACGGGGCTGGTGATCCCGCTGGTCCTGAAGTGGATGGTGGACGGGCCGGTGGCCGGCCGGGACCCGGCGGGCGTGTGGCTGGGGGCGCTGTGTCTGCTGCTGCTCGGGTGCGCGGAGGCGCTGCTGTTTGGGCTGCGGCGGTGGCTGGTGGCGCGTCCGCTGGCGGGTGTCGAGGCGGCCATGCGGGCGGATCTGTACCGGCACCTGCAGCGGCTGCCGGTCGCCTTCCACGACCGGTGGCCGTCCGGGCAGCTGCTGTCCCGGGGGACGACGGACCTGATGCTGCTGCGGATGTTCCTCGCCTTCCCGCTGACGTTCCTGTTCGTCAACGGGGTGACCATCGTCGTCGGCGTGGCCGTCATGCTGGTGCAGGACTGGACGCTGGGGCTGGTGATCCTCGGGCCCTCCGTGCCGATGATCGTCACCTGCGCGGTCTTCGAGAGGCGGTACGCCGCCGTGGCGCGGCGGGCGCAGGACCAGGTCGGCGATCTGACGACGGTGGTCGAGGAGAGCGTGCTCGGCATCCGGATCGTCAAGGGGTTCGGGCGGCACCGCAGCCAGGCGCGGGCGTTCGGGGAGCTGTCGCGGACGCTGCGCGGCACCGAGCTGGGCAAGGCACGGCTGCTGGCGGCGATCTGGGCGGTCATCGTCACACTGCCGGAGCTCGCGATCGCGGCGGCGCTGGTGGCCGGCGCCGTACAGGTGGCCGACGGGCAGCTGTCGGCGGGCACGCTGGTGGCGTTCCTGTCGACGGCGCTGGCGCTGCGGTGGCCGGTGGAGTCCATCGGCTTCCTGCTGGCGATGAGCCAGGAGGCGGCGACGGCGACGCAGCGGTACTTCGAGGTGATGGACGCCGAACCGGAGCCGGAACCGTCGCGGGTGGCGGACGGCGGGCCGGAACCGTCGCGGACGGCGGACGGCGGACCGGAACCGTCGCGGACGGCGGACGGCAGACCGGAACCGTCGCGGACGGCGGACGGCAGACCGGAACCGTCGCGGACGGCGGACGGCAGACCGGAACCGTCGCGGGTGGCGGACGGCAGACCGGCCGTGCCCGCCGGTGACCGGGGCCTGCGCTTCGAGAACGTCACCTTCCGCTACCCCGACGCCCCGCCCGGCTCCCCGCCCGTCCTGGACCGCGTCGATCTGCACATCCGCCCCGGCGAGTCCCTGGCCCTGGTCGGGGCGACGGGCAGCGGCAAGACGACGCTGACCGCGCTCGTGCCCCGGCTGCACGAGGTGACCGGGGGCCGGATCACGCTGGACGGCGTGGACATCGCCGCGATGCCCCGTGCGGAGCTGCGCGCCAAGGTCGCCGTCGCCTTCGAGGAGCCGACGCTGTTCTCGGCGAGCGTCGGCGAGAACGTCCTGATGGGCGCCGGGGACGGGGCCGGCCGGGCGGAGCTGGAGCGGGCGCTGGCCGTGGCACAGGCCGGCTTCGTGCACACCCTGCCGCAGGGCACCGACACCCAGGTCGGCGAGCAGGGCCTGAGTCTGTCCGGCGGGCAGCGGCAGCGGCTGGCGCTGGCCCGGGCCATCGTCGGCGAGCCGCGGTTCCTGGTGCTGGACGATCCGCTGTCCGCGCTGGACGTGCACACGGAGGCCGCCGTGGAGGCCGCCCTGCGGCGGGTGCTCGCCGGCGCCACCGCGCTGATCGTGGCGCACCGCCCGTCCACGGTCCTGCTCGCCGACCGGGTCGCCCTGCTCTCCGGCGGGCGCGTCACGGCCGTGGGCACGCACCAGGAACTGCTGCGCACCAACGCCGAGTACGCCCGTCTGATGTCGGGCGCCGGGGAAGAGGAGGACGACGCGCGATGACGGCCCCCACGACGTCCGCCCCCGTGCCCGGTGAGGCGGAGGACGCCGATGCCCCGTCCGGCCCGGACCGCGCCGACGACCCCTTCGACCGGGACGTCCTGCCCACCCCGCCGGGCGCGACCGCCGCGCTCCTGCGCTCCCTGCTCGCGCCGATGAAGGCCCGCGTCGCCGTCACCACCCTCCTGCTGCTGCTCCAGCAGGCGGTGGTGCAGGCGGGCCCGCTGCTGGTGGCGTACGCCATCGACCACGCCGTACCGGCCCTCACCGGCGGCGACCGGGGGCCGCTGGTCGCGGTGGGCGCGGGCTACCTGCTGTGCGCGCTGGGCGCCGGGGCGCTGCAGTACGCGTTCATCGCCGCCTCCGCCCGCGTCAACCAGGACGTGCTGCTGGACCTGCGCGGCCGTATCTTCCGCCACGCGCAGGCGCTCGGCATCGACTTCCACGAGCGGTACACCTCCGGCCGGCTCATCTCCCGCTCCACCACGGACGTGGAGTCGCTGCGCCAGCTGCTCGGCGAGGGGCTCCAGGAGCTGGTGACGGTGATCCTGTCCTTCGTGTACATCACGGCGCTGCTGCTCTGGCTGGACCTGGGGCTCGGGGCCGTGGCGGCGGCCTCGTTCGTGCCGCTGTACGGGCTGGTCCGGGTGTACCGGCGGCGGGCGGGGGAGGTGTACGGGCGCAAGTCCACGGCGATGGCCGCCGTGATCGTGAAGTTCGTGGAGACGATGAACGGCATCCGGCCGGTGCGGGCCTTTCGCCGGGAGGCCGCCAACGACACCGCCTTCGCCGCCCTGAACCGGCGGCACGAGCGGACCAACGGTGACGCGCTGCTGGAGATGGCCCGCTATGTCACCGGTTCCCGGCTGGTCGCCAACACGGCCGTCGCGGGGATCGTGCTGTGGGGCGCCCACCGGGTGGCGGACGGCTCGCTGGCCCTCGGAGTGCTGGCGGCGGCGGTGCTGTACCTGCGCCGCCTGTACGACCCCATCGACCGGCTGGGCATGTTCCTGAACTCCTACCAGTCGGCGGCTGCCTCGCTGGAGAAGATCGCGGGCCTGCTGGCGCAGACGCCCACCGTGCCGGAGCCGGCGGTGCCCAGGGAGCTGCCGCCGCGGGTGTCGCGGGACCCCGGCCGCGAGGTCGTCTTCGACTCGGTGCGCTTCGCCTACCGCACCGGCGGCGAGGTACTGCCCCGCTTCGGCCTGACGATTCCCGCCGGGCAGACCGTCGCCGTCGTCGGCTCCACCGGCGCGGGCAAGTCGACGCTGGCCAAGCTGCTCGCCCGGTTCTACGACCCCACCGAGGGGCGGGTGCTGCTGGACGGCGTGGACCTGCGCGACCTGTCCGTGGCCGAGCTGCGGCGCGGGGTGGTGATGGTGACGCAGGAGGCGTTCCTGTTCTCCGGCACGGTCGCCGAGAACATCGCGATCGGCCGTCCGGACGCCTCCCGGGAGGAGATCGAGCGGGCCGCGAAGGCGATCGGCGCCCACGACTTCATCAGCGCACTCCCCGACGGCTACGACACCGACGTCCGCAAGCGGGGCGGCCGGATCTCCGCCGGGCAGCGCCAACTGGTCGCGTTCGCGCGGGCGTTGCTGGCCGACCCGGCGGTGCTGATCCTGGACGAGGCGACCAGTTCGCTGGACGTCCCGGGCGAGCGGGCGGTGCAGCGGGCGATGGCGACGGTGCTGAAGGGCCGTACGGCGGTGGTGATCGCGCACCGGCTGTCGACCGTGGAGATCGCCGACCGGGTGCTGGTGATGGAGCACGGCCGGATCGTCGAGGACGGCACCCCGGCCGAACTGATCGCCGCCGCCGGACGGTTCGCGGACCTGCACCGGGCGTGGCGGGAGAGCCTGGCGTGACGGTACCGGCCAGGGACCTGAAGTCCGCCTACCCACTTTCCCGCGGATCATGACTGGCCCTCAGGAGTCGGCACAGGATCCCCCGACTTGCCCACAGATTCCCACGGGATGCATACCTTCCCTTGGGCAACTGTGGTGACGATCACTCGGAATCTCACATTCCACACACAGTGTTTGTACAGGCCAGCTTTATCGTCCTTCCGTGATCTTGCCGACCGGCAGGATCGGAAGGGATGGCACATCCTTGTCCAGATACACAACGGGGCGTTCCCGCCCCGGACGCCGAAGAGGCCGTATCGCCCTGGCGTCCGCTCTCGTACTGGCGGCGGAGGCCACCTTCATATCCGGCCGGACGGCCGTGGCGGCACCGGAGCAGCCCCCCCGCGCCGGCCGCCGAGGCGTCCGCCGAGGCCCCCTCCGAAGAAGAGATCCGGGAGGCGGACCTGGCCTGGGCGGCCGAGCACGCCAAGGGCTCGAAGGCCTGGGCGATCCGCGAGGCGCGGCGGACCGGGAAGAAGGTCGTCGCCACCGACGAGACGACCCCCACCGCGTACACCGTCGCCAACCCGGACGGCACCCTCACCACCGAACTCACCTCCGGTCCCGAGCGGGTCTGGAAGGACGGCGCGTGGCGGAAGGTCGACGTCACCCTCACCGAGAACCCCGACGGAAGCGTCACCCCCAAGGCTCGCCCCAACGGCCTGCGGCTGGGCGGCAAGGGCGGCACGCTGCCGCGTACCCTGCGGGCCGCCCAGGACGACACCGCCCGTGACCTGGTCACCCTGGGCAGCGGCGACAGCAAGGTGACCCTCCGGTGGAAAGGCGGCCTGCCGCAGCCCGAACTGGACGGCACGCGCGCCCGCTACAAGGACGCGGTACCCGGCGCGGACGTGATCGTCGAGGCCACCCGCACCGGATTCGAGCAGTTCGTCGAGATCCGCGAGCGGCCTTCCGGCGCCTACTCCTACACCCTGCCGGTGAAGGCCGAGGGCCTGAAGGCGCAGGCGAACGAGGACGGCTCGGTCACCTTCCGCGACGCGCGCACCGGCGTCGCCAAGGCCACCATGCCCGCCCCGGTGATGTGGGACTCGGCCGTCGACAAGGTCTCCGGAGAGCACACGAACCGGGCCCGCGTCGCCATGGAGGTCGTCGACAGGGGTGCGGGCGAGGTCGACCTCGTGGTCACGCCGTCGGCCGAGTTCCTCGCCGACCCGGACACGAAGTTCCCGGTCACGGTCGACCCGTCCACCTCCGCCCTCACGAACACGTTCGACACCTACGTGCAGCAGGGCGAGACCGTCGACTGGTCCACCGACGTCGAACTCGACTTCGGCAACCCGGGCACGAAGAACGCCGACGGCACCCCGCGTACCGCGCGCTCCTTCATCACCTGGAACACCACGCCAATCCAGGACGCGCTGATCGTCGACACCAACCTGGCGCTGTGGAACTTCCACTCCGGCAACGCCGTCGACTGCAGCGCGCAGGAATGGACCGTCTGGGACACCGGCGCCCCCTCCACGTCCTCGCGCTGGACGTCGCAGCCCACCTGGAAGCAGCAGTACCACTCCTCCACCCAGACCAAGGGCAACGCGGACTGCGCCGCCACCCAGCCGGACGGCTGGATCAACGCCGACATCGACGCCCTCGTCCAGTCCTGGGCCTCCGCCAAGGTCACGCGCGGCCACATGGGCCTGCGGGCCGCCACCGACGACACCCGGGCGTGGAAGCGGGTCAACTCCGCGAACAACGCGGCCAACCAGCCCAAGCTGTCGGTCACGTACAACTACCGTCCCTCCGACGGCACCGACCGGCAGGCCGGCGCCCCGTTCAAGTCGTACGCGGGCGTGTGGGCGGTCAACACCACCACCCCGACGCTCCGGGACACCTTCACCGACCCCGACGGCGACACGGTCAACGGCACCTTCCAGATCTACGACGCCGCCACCAACACCCCGATCACCACCCCGGCCGGCGAGGGCCTGCTCGTGTCCGGCTTCGTCGCCTCGGGCAAACCGGCCTCCGTCACCGTCCCGGCCGGGCAGCTGAAGGACGGCAGGACGTACAAGTTCCGCACCAACGCCTACGACGGGACCCACTACAACCTGAGCTGGTCCCCCTGGACCCAGTTCGTCGTCGACACCACCGCCCCCGGCGTGCCGGACGTCACTTCGGCGACGTACCCGGAGAACTGGCCCGGCGGCGCCACGGGCGAGCAGGGCCGGTTCGACGTGGACACCAAGGCCGACGACGCCCGCGAGGTGCAGTACCGGGTCGGCCCCGCCGACACCGACGACGACGGCAACAGCGGCAACACCAGCCCGGACGGCTGGCAGAGCACGCCGGCGGCCCTCACGCGCGGCCTGACCGCGTCCTTCTACGTCACCCCGACCGCGGACGGCAACCACCAGGCCGAGGTGCGGACGGTGGACCGGGCCGACAACACGGGCGCGACCCGCGTCTACGGGTTCGCGTCGCCGCGCCGCACCGACACCGGACGCGCCAAGAAGGTCGACATCGACCTGCCCACGCCGAACATCGCCGCGACGGCCCCGGCGTACCACGACGAGCCGCAGCCCGCGTGGGAGTGGCTGACCGTGCAGCGCGGCGGCACCGTCGCCGACGGCAAGCCGAAGGTGTACCGCAGCGAGAACGGCCGAAGCCGCACGACGGTGACGGTCAAGCCGCTCGCGAAGCTCGAACGCACCCCACAGGAGCTGGAGCAGCTGCAGGCGCAGCCGCGACCGCGCCTCGCCGAGTACCCGGACCCGATCATCGAGGGCTCCTGGTGCGACCCGACCCTGGTGAACATCGAGGCGCGGATGACGCGGACCGAGGCGTGCCTGCCGCAGCAGGTCTCCTACCGGGTCGAGGACCTCTCCACGCCGCCGAAGGTGTACCAGCAGATCTTCGACGTGCTGTACATGGTGAAGGTCGACCCGGCGGGCACCAAGATCAAGACGTGGATGCAGATCCTCCCCAAGAACCTCGGGTTCGCGCCCAACCTGCCGTTCCCCGGCGGGGTCAACGGGATGATCACGCTCGACGTCCAGTCCTGGTGCCAGTCCGACGGCTGTGACAAGCAGCAGCAGGACTGGGACTTCTACGGCGGCAAGTCCACCTGGAACGGGAACCAGGACCAGCACATCATCACCGGCATCGCCGACTTCGAGTGGAACGGCACCGTCGCCAACGCCTCCGGGACCAAGGACAAGGACCTGTCCAAGGTGATGCCGCTGCGCTGGTGGATGGACTGGGGCGACACCATTCCGGGCCTGCCGGTCCAGGACGACTCCAAGGTCCCCTCGCTGCCGGTCACGGTCCGCTGCGACAAGGTCGTCTCCGGCAAGGACCCCGGGTGCGTCCTGCCGGCCTACAAGCCGGGGTACACCATCAACGCCGAGGCGTTCCCGGGTGCGGCGGCGCACATCTGGCTGATCCAGAACAAGCACGCCAAGCAGCTGGGCAAGTCCCCGCTGACGCCGCTGCACCACCTGCCGTCCAAGGCGCGCAACGCGCCCGTCCGGGAGACCGAGAACAAGCTGGACAACGGCAAGCCGGGCAACCGCAAGGCGATCTGCGGGCGGGCGTTCCGCAAGCATCCCGACACCGCCACGATCGCCACCCCGAGCGGCAATCCCGACCCGATCTCCTGTGACGAGTACCCGTTCGCGGCGACGTACGAGTCCTCGGGCTTCCCGGCGGCCGACGGTGGCCTGAACGCGGCCAAGAACCCCGACTACGCCGGTCTGGAGTGCGTGCAGACGGTGGTGGCGAAGGGCGACGGCACCCGCGAGCACCTGTACAACGACACCACCTACGACGACCCTGCGTGGCCCGCGCTGTGCGGCCGGTCGTCGATGTCGAACTACGTCAACACGCAGTCGATGCAGCCGTTCGGCGTGAGCTTCGCCAAGCAGTTCCGGCTGCTGGACCGCGACGAGTACTGGGTCGATCCGGGCAACGCCCGGTTCGCGTCCTGCGATCCGTCCCAGGAAGTGATCAAGTGCTCGATGAAGTGACCGGCCCCTGCGGCCCGACGGTTCCGACGGCCTGACCCCCGCGGTCCGGCCAGAGGGCAAGCCCGCCCGGCGCGTACCGGGTGGGCGTGCCCCTTCCCCCTACCTCGACGGAGAACCCGATGAGTGACGTACAACGCGCCTGGGCCGCTCTCACCGGCTGGCTGGCCACCCACGCGCCCGCCTCGCACGCCACCCTGCGGCCCGGCGCGACCGCGGCCGGCGTGAGGTCCGCCGAAAGCGCCATGGGGGTGTCCCTGCCACCCGGCCTCGTCGCACTGCTGACGCTGTGCGACGGGACCGTGGACGCCTCGGCCCTGGACCGCGACCCCGACGAGTACGACCCGGGCCGCTTCCTCGCGCAGCACCACCTGCTGCCGCTGGAGGCCGTCGCCGCGGTCCGCGGCGGTGCGGAAGCCGCCGACGCCTTCTGGGGTCCCTGGATTCCGTTCGCCGTCACCGACTACGCACTCGCCCCGTGGGACGGCCTGGCCGTGGAGCCCGAAGGCCGGCTCGCCGCCTTCTCCCTGGCTGACGGCACCCCGCCGTCGGAGCCCCTCGCCGCGCCCGGGTACGGCTCCCTCGGCGAGTTCCTGGACTCCCTGGCCGCTGCCTTCCTCCACGGCACCGGCCCGCTGACGCAGGAGGCGGTTCCCGGTCTCCACTGCGGCGCGCTCGTGTGGGGGCCGCTGCCGGGGGACGACGCCCCCTGGACGCCGGTTCACCCGGGGAACGACGCCGCGGGCTGAATCCGGCACCTCCTCCGCACCGGGGCGCCGGCCGGGGCGGGTGGCCTGCCCGGGCGGCGGGCGAGGACCGGAGACGGTCCGGGCAGAGCAACGAGTCCGTATAACGAACGTGAACTCCCGGACAACGAACGATTTCCGGCCAACTTACTGACGCGCCCCTGACAAGCGCCCCGGTCTCCTGCCACTCTTCCCACGGCCGCTTCACAGCAACCCCACAGCGTCGCCCACCGCTGTGCCGCGGCCGGAGCTCACGAGCACGTTCTGCGTACCGCCTCGTTCCGTCCGGCCGGCCCACCCGCCGTCCGGTCTCCCCCTGGCCGCGTGATCCGCGGCCGCGCAGAAGGAGTCAGTGTTGAGCAGGTCCTCCCACAGACGCGCCCCCCACACCGTGTCCCGCCGCGGCGCGGCCCTCGCCCTCGCCGGTGTCGCCGCCCTGATCGCCACCGCCCTCCAGTCGGGCGCCGCCACCGCCGCCCCGCCGGCCCCCCAAAAGGCCCCGGGCGCGGAGTCGGTCCGCCTCACCTCCGCCCAGCGCGCCGAGCTGCTGCGCGAGGCCGATGCGGACACCGCGGCGACCGCGAAGGCCCTGGGCCTGGGCGCCAAGGAGAAGCTGGTCGTCCGCGACGTGATCAAGGACCGCGACGGCACCGTGCACACCCGGTACGAGCGGACGTACGACGGGCTGCCGGTCCTCGGCGGCGACCTGGTCGTCGAGACGTCCCCCTCCGGCACCACCGAGAGCGTCGCCAAGGCGACCCGGGCCAAGATCGCGGTGGCGTCCGTCAAGCCCGCGCTCGCCGCCGCGCAGGCCGAGCGGCAGGCGCTCGGCGCGGCGAAGGCGGAGGCGAAGAGCCCGGACGTCACCCGGGCGCCGCGCACGGTGGTCTGGGCCGCGAGCGGCAGCCCGGTCCTCGCCTACGAGACGGTCGTCGGCGGCCTCCAGCACGACGGCACCCCGAACGAGCTGCACGTGATCACCGACGCGAACACCGGCGAGAAGCTGTACGAGTGGCAGGCAGTCCAGAACGGCACCGGCCACACGGTGTACAGCGGCACCGTCCCGCTGACCACCACGCAGTCGGGATCGTCGTACACCCTCACCGACGGGGCGCGCGGCAACCACCGCACCTACAACCTCAACCGCCGCACCTCCGGCACCGGCACCCTCTTCTCCGGCGCCGACGACGTGTGGGGCAACGGCAGCCCGTCCAACCTGGAGTCGGCCGCCGCCGACGCCCACTACGGCGCCGCGCTGACCTGGGACTACTACAAGAACGTGCACGGCCGCAACGGCATCCGCGGCGACGGTGTGGGCGCGTACTCCCGGGTCCACTACGGCAACAACTACGTCAACGCGTTCTGGTCGGACAGCTGCTTCTGCATGACGTACGGCGACGGCTCCGGCAACGTCAACCCGCTCACCTCGATCGACGTGGCCGCGCACGAGATGACGCACGGCCTGACCTCGAACACGGCGCGGCTCGTCTACAGCGGCGAGTCCGGCGGCCTGAACGAGGCGACCAGCGACATCTTCGGCACCACCGTCGAGTTCTACGCCAACAACTCCTCCGACGTCGGCGACTACCTCATCGGCGAGGAGATCGACATCAACGGCGACGGCACGCCGCTGCGCTACATGGACAAGCCCAGCAAGGACGGGGCGTCCAAGGACAGCTGGTACTCGGGCATCGGCTCGGTCGACGTGCACTACTCCTCCGGCCCCGCCAACCACTTCTTCTACCTGCTGAGCGAGGGCAGCGGCACCAAGACGATCAACGGGGTCACGTACAACTCGCCGACCTCGGACGGCCTGCCGGTCACCGGCATCGGCCGCGCCAAGGCCGAGAAGATCTGGTTCCGGGCCCTGACCACCAAGTTCACCTCCACCACCAACTACGCGGGCGCCCGCACCGGCACCCTCGCGGCGGCCGGTGAGCTGTACGGCACCTCCAGCGCCGAGTACAAGGCGGTGCAGAACGCCTGGGCCGCCGTCAACGTCGGCGCGCGCGCGAGCGGCTGAGGCGGGACGGCGCCCCCTCCCATGGGCGGCGCCGCACCAGAGCAGGGCGCCGTCCCGGCGGTTCGACTCCCCGGGGCGGCGCCCTCCCACGTCCGCGGGGGCGGCCGCCGTCGCCACAAACGCGGCGGCGGTCCGCGGAACGCCGCCCTACGCTTGGTGCCCATGTCCTTCACCTACGACGACGTCGGCGCCACCCGCGAGCAGGGCCACTGCCCGCCGGGCTTCCACCCCCTGCACGTCCGCACCCGCCTCGGGGAGGGTGAGCCGGTCTTCCGGCGGGCGGCCGAGGCGGTCCTGACCTGGCGGATGCACCGGGCCCTGGGCGTCGGCATCGACGCGAGCGCGGAGCGGGCCGCGCCCGGTGTCGACGTGACCGTCACCCTCGCCGGGATGATCAAGGCGCCCTGCCGGGTGGTCTGGACGGTGGAGGAACACCGCCGGGCGGGCTGGGCGTACGGCACCCTGCCCGGTCACCCCGAGTGCGGCGAGGAGGCGTTCGTGGTGGACCGGACGGGAGACGGCACGGTCTGGCTGACCGTCACCGCCTTCAGCCGTCCGGCCAAGTGGTACTCCCGGGCGGGCGGGGCGGCGACCCGCGGCCTGCAGCACGCGTACGCCCGGCGCTGCGGAGCCGTGCTGAAGCGGCTCAGCGGCGGGGAGGCGGAGGACTGACCGCTCACCGCATCAGCACCCCCGCCGTCTCCACCACCTCCTCCGACGGGACCGCGACCAGGCCGAGTTCGGCGCCCGACGCCAGCAGCCGGTGGGCGGGCAGGACGCGGACGGTGTAGCCGAAGGGGCCGGTGCGGTCCAGGGCGAGCGGGCCCTCGTACAGCAGACGGCCCTCGGTGTCCGGTCCGCCCACCGGTTTCAGCGGCACGGCCGTGGCGTCGGAGATGCGGTCGTCGGAGTCGACCCGGCCGGAGACCGCCTGGACCTCGACGTCGTCCGGGCCGAGGCCGCCGAGGCCGACCCGCACCCGCAGCCCGAGCGTCGAGCCCAGTTCGGCGGAGGCGGTGGCGGCGGACGTCTCCACGTGGTCGACCCGCACGCCGGACCAGGCCGCGCGCACCCGGGCCTTCCACCCGGCCAGCGAGCGCGCGGCGTCGGGGTCCATCGCCCGGTGGGCCTCGGCGGCCGGGGCGTAGAGGCGCTCGACGTACTCGCGGACCATGCGGCCGGCCAGCACCTTGGGGCCGAGCAGGCTCAGGGTCTGGCGGACCATCTCGATCCACCGGTCGGGCAGCCCGCTGCGGCCCCGCTCGTAGAAGCGCGGGGCGACCCGCTGTTCCAGCAGGTCGTAGAGGGCGGCGGCCTCTATGGCGTCGCGCCGGTCCGGGTCGGTGCCCGCGCCGTCGGCGGTGGGGATCGCCCAGCCGAAGTCGGGCTGGAACCACTCGTCCCACCAGCCGTCCCGCACGGACAGGTTGAGGCAGCCGTTGAGCGCCGCCTTCATGCCGGAGGTGCCGCACGCCTCCAGGGGGCGCAGCGGGTTGTTCAGCCAGACGTCGCAGCCGGGGTAGAGCTTCTGCGCCATCGCCATGCCGTAGTCGGGCAGGAACACGATCCGGTGGCGCACGCGCGGGTCGTCGGCGAAGCGCACCAGTTCCTGGATGAGCCGCTTGCCGCCGTCGTCGGCCGGGTGCGCCTTGCCCGCGACCACGATCTGCACCGGCCGCTCGGGGTGCAGCAGCAGGTCCGTCAGCCGGTCGCGGTCCTGGAGCATCAGCGTCAGCCGCTTGTACGACGGGACGCGCCGCGCGAACCCGATGGTGAGGACGTCCGGGTCGAGGACGCCGTCGATCCAGCCCAGCTCGGCCGTCCCGGCGCCGCGCTGGCGCCAGGAGGCCCGCAGCCGCGTCCGCACCTCCGTCACGAGCTGCTCGCGCAGGGTGCGGCGCAGCTCCCAGATGTCCTGGTCGGGGATGCCGGCGACGGCGTCCCAGCGGTCGTCCGAGCCGCCGACGGCGAGCGCGTCCTCGGTGCGCTGCGTGCCGATCCGCCGGGCGCCGAGCCGGAACACCTCTGGGGCGACCCAGGTGGGGGCGTGCACCCCGTTGGTGACGGAGGTGATCGGCACCTCGTCGGGGTCGAAGCCGGGCCACAGGCCGCGGAACATCTCCCGGCTGACGTGGCCGTGCAGCAGGGAGACGCCGTTGGCGCGCTGGGCCAGGCGCAGGCCCATCACCGCCATGTTGAACAGGCTGGGCTCGCCGCCGGGGTAGGTCTCCCTGCCGAGGCGCAGGACGCGTTCGACGTCGATGCCCGGCAGTTCGGCGCCGGGGCCGAAGTGGCGGGCGACCAGGTCGCGGTCGAAGCGGTCGATGCCGGCCGGGACGGGGGTGTGGGTGGTGAAGACGGTCCCGGCCCGCACCGCCTCCAGCGCGGAGTCGAACTCCAGTCCGTCGGCACACAGTTCGGCGATGCGTTCCAGGCCGAGGAACCCGGCGTGTCCCTCGTTGGTGTGGAACACCTCCGGCTCGGGGTGGCCGGTGAGCCGGCAGTACGCGCGCACCGCCCGGACCCCTCCTATGCCGAGCAGCATCTCCTGGAGCAGCCGGTGCTCGCTGCCACCGCCGTAGAGCCGGTCGGTCACCCCGCGTTCGCGGAGGTCGTTCTCCTCCACGTCGGAGTCGAGCAGCAGCAGCGGGACCCGGCCGACCCGGGCCAGCCAGATCCGGGCGCGCAGCTCCCGCCCGGCGGGCAGGGCGAGGCGCACCCGGGCGGGGGTGCCGTCGGCCTCCTTCAGCAGGGTCAGGGGGAGCTCGTGGGGGTCGAGGACCGGGTAGTGCTCCTGCTGCCAGCCGTCGCGGGAGAGGGTCTGGCGGAAGTAGCCGTGCCGGTAGAGCAGGCCGACGCCGATCAGCGGCACCCCGAGGTCGCTGGCCGCCTTCAGGTGGTCGCCCGCCAGGATGCCGAGGCCGCCGGAGTACTGCGGCAGGGCGGCGGTGATGCCGAACTCGGGCGAGAAGTAGGCGACGGCGGCGGGCAGCCGGGTGCCCGCCTGTGTCCGCGCCTGGTACCAGCGGCTGCCGGTCAGGTAGTCGTCGAGGTCGTCGGCGGCCGCGGTGAGACGGCGCAGGAAGCGGCGGTCGCCGGCCAGTTCGGCCAGGCGGGCGGGGCCGACAGTGCCGAGCAGCCGTACCGGGTCGCCGCCCGAGGCGGCCCAGCGCTCGGGGTCGACGGACTGGAACAGGTCGCGGGTCTCCGTGTGCCAGGACCAGCGCAGGTTATGGGCCAGATCGCCGAGGGGCCTCAGGGGGCCGGGGAGGACGGGACGGACGGTCAGTCGGCGGATCGCCTTCACATTCCACCTCAACGCGGTCGCTCGATGGGACGGGTGGGCCTCACCTCGTCCCTGCGACGGTACCGGCGGCGGTACGGCCCTCGTCGGATGGTTCGCCCCCGGGGCGCCTGTTCGGCCGGAATCACCCGGTTGTCCGGTCCTCCATGACCCATTCCGAACCCACCCAACCAATTTCGGTCATTTTCATCCCGTTCCGCTCCCACACGGTCCGCCCCGGTACCGCCCGGCCGGAAATCACCGCACCCCTTCCTCGCGCCACATGGCCGATATGGCCGATTCCGCCCCCACCGGCCTCCTTGTGGCGCTTCACCCCCGCACGAGAGGCTGCCCAGAGGCGTACCGTCCGCGCCGGTTCCCGACGGGCCCGGCGCGGTGGCCGTACGCCGCGTCGAGGAGGGGACAGCACACCATGGCACGGACGCGAACGCCGCGTCTGCGCCGGGCGGGGGGCTTGGTCGCGGTGACCTGTGCCGCGGCCCTTTCGGCCATCACCCTGCCCGCGCAGGCCGCGCCCCAGGGGCGGATACTCGGCGCCGGCGCACCCGGCTCCGTGAGCGGAAGCTACCTGGTGACACTCGAGGGAAGAACGCAGGCCGCGTCGACGGCCGGAAAGAGCCCCGCCCGGACGTACGGGGTGAGAATCAGCCACACCTACGGCACGGTCCTGAACGGCTTCGCCGTCCGGGCCACGGAGAGACAGGCCAGGCGCCTGGCCGCCGACGCCCGGGTCGCCTCGGTCGTCCAGGACACCCGTGTGGTGGCCGACCGCACCCAGGAGAACCCGCCGTCCTGGGGTCTGGACCGCGTCGACCAGCGGAACCTGCCGCTGGACCGGAGGTACACCTGGCCGGAGTCTGCGGGCAAGGGCGTGACCGTGTACGTGATCGACACCGGGATCCGCGTCACCCACCGGGACTTCGGCGGCCGGGCGAGCCACGGCTGGGACTTCGTGCAGGGCGACCGGAGTGCCCAGGACGGCAACGGGCACGGCACGCACGTCGCCGCGACCGCCGTCGGCACGTCGTACGGCGTCGCCAAGCAGGCGAAGGTCGTGGGCGTGCGGGTGCTCGACGACAGCGGCGCCGGGACCACGGCCCGGGCCATCGCCGGTATCGACTGGGTGACGAAGCACGCCAGGAAGCCGGCGGTCGCCAACCTCAGCCTGGGCGGTCCGCGCAACCCGCAGCTCGACGCCGCGGTCCGCGCCTCCATCGCCTCCGGCGTCACCTACACGGTCGCGGCGGGCAACGAGGGCCGGCCGGCCTCCCTGTACTCCCCCGCGGGCGTCCGCCAGGCGATCACGGTCGGCGCGACCGATCCACGGGACGCCCGGGCGGCGTTCTCCAACTACGGTCTCTCGCTGGACCTGTTCGCCCCCGGCGTGTCGGTCACGTCGGCGTCCCACACCGGTGACACCCGGCGGGTGACCTGGTCGGGGACGTCGATGGCGGCGCCACACGCGGCGGGCGCCGCCGCGCTCCACCTGTCCGGGCACCCGCGGGCCACGCCGGCCGAGGTGGCGAAGGCGCTGACCGGCGGGGCGGCCACCGGCAAGGTGTCGGGCCGGGGCCCCGGCTCACCGGACAGGCTGCTGCAGGTGCCGCGTTCGTGACCCCGCGCACGGCACACCGGCCCCGTCCGCTCCCGGACGGGGCCGGACGCGTGCCGGGCGGGCGCCGGGCAAGTGCCGGGCTCCTGTGCCGTCTTCCTGTGCGGTGCCCGCCTCCCGGCCCCCGCCGTCCGGGGCCGCGCAACCTGGCCGGACTTGTACGCAGACGTACGCGCGAGTAGTTAACAAAGTGCCGGATTGCCCACCCGAAAAGTGTGGGAAGGCTCCTCCGGTACACCCCTCAGGCAGATCCCGCAGGACCCACCTCCCCACAGTCATCCGCCCACCCCTCGTTGACGCGGACAGGAGCGGTCATGCCCGCCAGGCACCACTCGTCGGCACCCCCGACACCCAGCACCGAAGCAGTTCCCGCACGCCCGGCCGGCACCGCCCGGCCGGCCCCCGGGCCGGACCCGGCCGGTGGGACCACCGCCGTCGGGCGCATTCCCGTCCTCGACGTCCGCCCGGTCGTCCAGCACGGACGCCGGCCCGCCAAGGCGGTGACCGGCGAGACGTTCGAGATATCGGCCACCGTGTTCCGGGAGGGGCACGACGCGGTCGCCGCCAACGTCGTACTGAAGGACCCCGAGGGCCGCCCCGGCCCCTGGACGCCGATGCGGGAGCTGGCGCCCGGCACCGACCGCTGGGGAGCCACCGTCACCGCCGGGGCACCGGGCTTGTGGACGTACGCCGTCGAGGCGTGGAGCGACCCGGTCACCACCTGGCGCCACCACGCGCGGATCAAGGTGCCGGCCGGGATCGACACGGAGCTCGTCCTGGAGGAGGGCGCCCGGCTGTACGAGCGGGCCGCCGCGGGCGTGCCCGGTGAGGAGGAGCGGCGGGAGATCCTCGCCGCGGCCGATGCCCTGCGGGACGACTCCCGCCCGGCCGCGTCGCGGCTGGCGGCGGCGCTGACGCCCGGGGTGGACGCGGTGCTGGCCCGGTATCCGCTGCGGGAGCTGGTCACCTCCAGCGAGCCGCTGCCGCTGCTGGTGGAACGCGAACGCGCCCTGTACGGCGCCTGGTACGAGTTCTTCCCCCGCTCCGAGGGCACCCCCGAACAGCCCCACGGCACCTTCCGCACCGCCGCCCGCCGCCTCCCGGCGATCGCCGCGATGGGCTTCGACGTCGTCTACCTCCCCCCGATCCACCCCAT
>NZ_JBEXTV010000077.1:0-32857 GCF_040628835.1 Streptomyces sp. NPDC006134
CCTTCGGCCGCTCCGGCCCGGGCTGCGGATGTTCCTGCTCCGGTCCGGGCCGCGGGTGTTCCCGCTCGGGCCGCGCGGCGGGTACGGGCGCCGGGTGTCCAACCAGGCCGTCGGCGACCGCCTCCACCTCACCGAAGGCACCATCAAGTCCCACCTGGCCCGCATCTACGCCAAACTCGGCGTCGACTCCCGCACCGCCGCCGTCGCCACCGCCACCGGCCTCGGCCTCATCCGCCGCTGACCGGCGTCCCCCAGTCGTCGGCACACGGGCCTGCATCCTCACCGCCGGCCCACGACACCGACCGAGGCGAGGGCGAGTACGTCCTCGGCACGGGCGGACCGGCCCTCACCGAGGTGCCGGTCCTGCGCTGACGCCGGGCGCGGCCGGGACGGCCTGCGGCGCGGGTGAGGGTGGGGCCGATCCGGCCGCGCGGCGGGACGAGGGGTGGCAGGCTGGGCGCAGGAGTTCCGGCGGGCGTGGGAGGAGCGCGAGCGAAGGCGGCAGCGGCCGGCTGTGGCGGCCAGAGCGGGCCGGTGGTGTGTCTGCTGGTCGGGCTGACGGGGCCGGGCAAGACCACGTACGCCGGGCGGTGGCCGGAGCCGGCCGGGGCGGGGCGGCTGTCGGTGGACGAGCGGGTGCGTGCTCGGCACGGCCGCTGCGGCGTGGACTACCCGGAGAGGGACTGCTTCGCGCTGGAGGCCCCGGTGGTCGTCGGGGTCCGCGAGGAACTGGCCGAGCGGGTGGGGCCGGGCAGGACGACGTGCCGGACCACGGGTTGTGGTCGCGGGCCGCCCGCAACGAGTGGAAGAAGCTCGTCGAGCGGGCGGGCGGTGGCGGCTGCTGTACTTTCCCCGTCCCGCGCGAGGAGCTGCTGCGGCGCCTCGCCGAGCGCAACGGACGCCAGGACGCCAACGCGCTGACCGTGACCGAGCCGGCGCCGGACGACTTCTACGCCCGGTTCGAGCCTCCTCACGACGAGGGCGGCGCCTCCTCACGACGAGGGCGAGGAGATCATCGAGCCCGGCTCCTTCTGATCCACTGCGACCGTCGGAGGCCGCCACGTGGCGACCAGCCGGGTGGCCTCCGCCGCCCACCGGCCCAAGAGCGCCGTCAGCGAGACGGGCCGCAGGTTCGGGCGCGGGGAGTCGACGGCGGTCCGGCCGCCGTGCCGCGCATGCCGGACGCGCGATCGGTGCGGTGCAGAACGGCGCAGGCCGGGAACAGGTGAGGCGATGCGTCGACACCGATCGGAGAACCATGCCGCACGGCGAAGGACACGACAGCCCCGCCTCGTTCCTGCCCCTGCTGCGGACTTCAGCCGGCCGGCTGCTCGCGACCGCGGCGAAGCTGTCGGACGAGGACGTGCGGGCGCCCTCCCTGCTGCCCGGCTGGAGCCGCGCCCATGTACTGACGCACCTGGCCCGCAGTGCCGACTCCCGCCACCGGTTGCTCGTCTCCGCCCGCTCGGACGCCGACCTTCCGCAGTACGCCGACGAAGGCCGGCGCGCGCAGGAGATCGAGGAGGGCGCCGGCCGGTCCGCCGCCGTCCTCCTCGACGACCTGGACAGCTCGCTGCACCGCTTCCTGACCGCGGTCGGTGAGCACCCCGACGGCGCCTGGGAGGTGCCGGTGCGCTGGCTCGGCGGCGGCCTGCGCCCGGCGCGCGGCGCCGTCGGGAGCATGCTGCGCGAGGTGGAGGTGCACCACACCGACCTGGCCACCGGTCACGGCCCGGCGGACTGGCCCGCGTTCTTCGTCGCCCGCGAGCTGGAGACGACCGTGAGGAAGCTGTGCGAGGACCCCGATGCCCCGCCCATGGCCCTGTGCGCCGACGAGGACCGGGTCCTGCGGGTCGTCGGGGACGGGCCGGGGCCGCGGGTGACGGGGCCGGCGGCGGAGCTGCTGGGCTGGCTCACCGGGCGGACCGACGGCAGGGCGCTGACCGTACGGCCGTCCGGCCCCCTGCCCACGCCACCGCCCTGGCGGAGCTGACCGGTCGCCCGCCCCGGCCTGCGTTCCTCGGCGGGTGCGGTTCCAGCCGGGCCCACTCCGCATCTGCCGGATCACCCCGCCCCACACGGGACGGAACGATTCACCAGCCAGCCTGTCACGCGACCCCTCGGACAGGCCCTAGCGACCCAGGGCTTCGACCGCCACGGTGGCGGCCTTGGCGAGCAGGGCGTCGCGGCGGTCGGCGCCCTGCTTGCCGCGAGTGGACATGACCGCCATGACAATGGGGTTGCCGCCGTCGTCCGGCCACACCACGGCGATGTTGTTGCGTCCCCCGTATCCGGCGGAGCCGCTCTTGTCCGCCACCTCCCAGTCGTCGGGAACACCCGCTCTGATGAGAGTGCGGCCGGTCACGTTCGTCGTCATCCACTGCCTGAGAAGCTCGCGTTCGTCCCGCTTCAAGGCGTCACCGAGCAGGAACGCCCGCAGGCTGCCCGCCATCGCGCGCGGTGTGCTCGTGTCGCGGATGTCGCCCGGTACGCCGTCGCTCATCTCCGGCTCGTACCGGTCCATCTCGGTGACGTCGTCGCCGAACTCCTCCAGCACCTTCTCCAGACCGTCGGGGCCGCCGAGCTCGTCGAGGAGCAGATTGACCGCCGTGTTGTCGCTGTACCAGAGGGTGGCGGCGCACAGCCCCCGCAGACTCATGCCGGTCCTGACGAAGTTCTCGGACACGGGCGAGTCCGCGACCACGTCGTCCCGCGAGTACGTGACCACCTTGTCGATGCCGCCCGTCCCGTACTTCCGCAGGACGGCGCCCGCCGCCAGCGCCTTGAACGTGGAGGCGTACGCGAACCGGTCGTCCGCCCGGTAGCCGACCGACCGGCCCGTGCCGGTGTCCAGGGCGTAGACGCCGAGCCGCGCGTCGAACTCTCGCTCCAGTGCCCGGAACTCGGGAGCGGTGGGCTTCGTGGCCGCGACCGGCGATGCCGGCCGCGTCGCGGCGGCCGGTGAGCCGGGACCGGACCCGGCCTGCTGACCGCACGCCGGAAGCGCGGCGAGCACGAGCAAGCCGGCCGCCGCCCAGGCGGCGCCCCGGTGGATGCGAAGCGGGTGCGTCATGGAATGGACCTCCAAGCCGTCGAAGGACACATGGGCCGCGCGAGCCCGGGGAGAGCCCCGGGTCGCGACCACCACTCTCCGGCCAGTGGGCCGCCGAGGTCCAAGACTCGGACGTTCGGCTCCATGCTGTTTTGGCATAGTGGGGCGCGTGGATCTTGTTGCGGCATGCCGGGCGTTCGTCAGCGTGAGTGAGCACGGTAGTTTCACGGTGGGCGCGGCAGCGGCCCGGACGGCCCAGTCCGTCGTGAGCCGCCGCATCGCCGCGCTGGAGCAACGCCTCGGCGAGCGGCTGCTGGAGCGGTCGTCGCGGGCGGTGACGCTGACACCGTTCGGCCGGGACATGCTGCCGACGGCGAGGCAACTCGTGCGGCTGGCCGACCGGTTCGAGCACGAGGCGGAGGCCGCGCGGCGCCGGCCGCTGCGGCTCGCCGTTCCCGTCATCTGTCCCACCGGAGCCCTCGCCCGCCTCATCGCGGAGGCGCACGGCCATGGAGTTCTCCTCGACCCGTGTCCCGCCGGGCCCGCGGAGCGGTCCGACCTCGTCACGTCCCGGCAGGTGCGTGCGGCGCTGCTCGCTGTGGCTCCCACCGAGGCGGCCTGGACGGTGCCGCTGGGACTGGCGGTCGCGGACGCCCCGCAAGGGCCGGTCTACCTGGACACCTTGCGCCCCGGCCGGGCCGACCGCGACCGGCGGCCGCGACGCGTGCTGCTTCAACCGGAGGACGACGTGCCGCATGTCCGGGACCGTCTCACCCGCCTGCGCGACGCCGTCGGGCTGCGCCCGGCCCAACTGGCCGTCGTACCCGCCGTGGCCACCGCCGCGGCGGACGTGCTGAGCCGGGGCGACGCACTGCTGTGCTCGGCGGCGCAGGCCCGCGAACTCCGCCTCCACTGGCGGCCCGTCGGCGAACTCGGCCCCGGCTTCGCACGGGGTTTCTCCCTGGCCGTGGCGGACGAGACGGACGCCGACGCGGTCCGCGTACGCCAGGCCTGCGCGCACGGCATCGCCCGGTGCCTCGGTGCCACGGAGCACTCGGAGGCAACCGCATGACCACGCATACCGAGAGGCTGCTCGGGGAGCTCCGCCGGACGCTGCGCGACGGCGGGCTGTACGGCTCGTTCCTCGTCCGGGACCTGGAGACGGACGACGAGATCGGTATCGACCCCGACATCGAGTTACCCGTCGCGTCCCTCGTGAAGATCCCGCTCGCCCTGGTGACACTGGAACGCATCCGGCGCGGCGAACTCGACGGCGCCGCGGTGATCGAGGTTCCGCCCGGGCGGATCACCACCCCCGGTCCGACCGGACTCAGCCGGTTCCGGCACACCGCCCACATCGCCGTGGAGGACCTGCTCTACCTCAGCACCTGCATCAGCGACAACAGCGCCGCCGACGCCCTCTTCGCCCTCACCCCGCCCGACCGGGTCGGGGCGGTCCTGCACGAGTTCGGGCTGCGCGGCATCACTGTCCGGCACACCATGCGGGAGCTGATGGAAACCCCGGTGGAGCGTTTCGACCCGGCGGACGTGCACCTCGCGCACGCCCTCGCGATCGACGCCGGCACCCCGGGGCGCGGCCACCGGGTGCCGCAACTCGACATCTCACGCGCCAACACCGGCACGGCACGGGCCTTCGTCGACCTCCTGCAGGCGCTGTGGCGGTCACGGCCCGGCACCGAGGGCGCCGAGCCCTCGGTGATCCACCCCGACGTCGCGGCACGGGTGCGCGACTTCATGGCCAACAACCTCGTACGCAACCGCCTCGCCCCGGACTTCGACTCCGACGCCTCCACCTGGTCGTCCAAGACCGGCATGCTGCTCAACCTGCGCCACGAGGTCGGCGTCGTCGAACACGCCGACGGCCGGACCTATGCCGTGGCCGTCCTGACCGAGTCGCGGGTGGCCGCCGGCAGACAGCCGGGCGCCGACGCCCTCATGGGCCAGGTGGCCCGGCGCCTGCGTGACGAGCTCCGTTCGAGACGAATCTAGTGCCGTGGCAGGCACCGTCTGCCCGTCGGGGAGCGGCGTCCGGTACGTGCTCCGGGGTCCCCCCGGCCGAAGGCTGGGGGGACCGGCCGGAAGTCCTCGTCCTGGACGTACTCGGGCTTTCGGCCGGTACGGCGAGAATGCGTGCCGGGCGTCGCGACGGGCGAACGTTGCCTGGTGCGGCGCTGGGACCAGCGCCCGATGGCACACAGTCACTTGATTCCCAAGACGTCATTTCCGTTGGTGAGACTGCGGTGACATATGAGGGTCGCGGCGATGGCGGTGAAGGCGAGGACGAGCAACAGTCACGCTGCGTACGCAACCACGAGAAGCGGACCAGAGCCCGTCCTGACCTACGCGGCCACACCGGGCCGGCCACCACCCGGTACGCCAACACCCCCCCGCCGAGCGTCAAGTTCGGCCCTTCCGCTGCCCGTCCATGAGCCCGTTAGGGTGGCCCGGTGACCGACGCGAGCATGGACAGAGTGAACCGCTTCCGGGCCGAGGCGGTATCCCGGGGTCTGCCGTCGGAGGAGGTGGAGGAATGGATACGTGTCGCCCGTCCGGCGGTGTACTTGGCGGAGGGCGGTGACGGACCCCTCGTGGCCCGGGTCGGCGGCGACCCCCTGCTGCCGCACGGCGCGCCGAGGCCGTCCGCTCCCTTCGTGGCCTCCGTCGACCTCGCGGCTCTCCCGCCGGACGCCACAGGCCTCCCGCTCCCCGCCGACGGCCACCTGCTCCTCTTCTCCGGCACCGATGTGCACGGCATCGGGGGACAGGTGTCCGACGCGGTGCTGTACGTCCCCGCCGGGACCCCGACAGTCCCGAGCCCCCTCGCACACAGCTGGCGCGAGCCGTACCGGCCGCGTGAGCTCCGCACGGTCTGGCACCAGCCGAGCGCGCAGATGCCGGAGAGCTTCGCCCTCGACAGATGGGGCGACTTCCCCGAGGACGAGCAGTTCGAACTCGCCGACGAACTCGACAACGCCTGGGCACACGGGGGCGGCTACCGCCCTTCCTGGGCCTTGCAGATCGGCGGCCATCCGGTCTCGCCCCAGAACGACCCCGTCCACTACGCCCGTGATCCCGAGGAGGCCGGTCTCTCCGAGCAGGGCGGCACGGCTCACGGAGAGGGCGCCGACGACTGGGCTCTCCTGGCCACCTGGAGGTGCGGCGACGACGTCACGGAACTGGACTCCGGCGTGGCCCACTGGGTGGTCCGCCGCCGGGACGTGGCGGCCCGGCGCTTCGACCGGGTCCACCGCTACGTCGAAATGGTCTGACCGCGCGGAGCGGGGACGGCCGGCTCCACGACGCTCATCGGCTGCCCTCCCACCACGCCCACCCGGCCCGTGTCGTCAGCATGGCGATCGTTCTGCCCGGGAACCCACTGCCGTCCCCGCCCCCCGGCCCAGCCGCCCGTGGGAGGGATACGGCCGTAGGCCCGTAGGGCGCTGCCCACGCCCTGGTGGGCTGTGCCGGGTTTCCCGGGCAGCGCCCACGACCGCAGGGAGGCGGGCGGTTCACCGGCCACCGGATCGCGGGGCCGGTCCGGTGGCCGGGAACGCGGGGTTCGCCCGCCGCCTCCCGTGGTCCGGGCGGAGGGCTCAGCGGAGCAGCAGGTCGCGGATCACCTCGGTGATCTCGTCGGGCGCCTCCTCGGCCATGAAGTGCCCCGCGCCGGTCAGCCGGTGGTCCAGGTCCGGCGCCCACGCGTGCCAGACCGCGGCGGCGTCGTAGCCCAGTCGCGCGCCCCAGTCCTGCTGGACGACCGTCACGGGCATGGCCAGCTGGGAACCGGCGTCCTGGTCCGCCTGGTCGTGTGCGACGTCGATGCCCGCCGAGGCCCGGTAGTCCGCGACGATCGACGGCACGGCCGCGGCGCTCGCCCGCAGGTACGCGGACCGGACCGGTTCCGGCATGGCGGCCGGGTCACTGGCCCAGGCGTCGAGGAAGGAGCCGAAGAAGGCGTCGGCACTGTTGGCGATCATCGTCTCCGGCAGCCCCGGCGGCTGCGCCATGAGGAACAGGTGGTAGCCGACCGCCGCCGGGACACCGTGCAGGACGTTCCACATGTCCAGGGTCGGCACGACGTCGAGGATGCCCAGGTGCGTGAGGGTCTCGGGGTGGTCCAGTCCCGCCCGGAAGGCGACCAGGGCGCCCCGGTCGTGGCCGACCAGGGCGAAGCGCTCATGGCCGAGCGCCGCCGCCAGGGCGACGACATCGGCGGCCATGGTGCGCTTGGAATACACCTCAGGGCCGGTGGCCGCCGGCTTGTCGCTGGCGCCGTAGCCGCGCAGGTCGGGACAGATCACCGTGTGCTCGCCGGCGAGCCGCTCGGCGACGTGCCGCCACATCAGGTGGGTCTGGGGGAAGCCGTGCAGCAGCACGACCGGGCTGCCGCTGCCGCCGACGGCTGCGGCCAGCTCCACTCCGTCGGCGACGGGCAGACGGACGTGGCCGAAGCCGGGGACGGTGAGAGTCATGGAAGGCCCCTTCCTGGGGTCGGGGGACCGGCGAAAGCCTTGGTCCGAGGAGTGACGGGATCAGCGTGGGCGACGGCGATCAGCAGCCGATCAGTACGCTTCGTCGTCGCGGATCCGCGGCACGGAAGATGGAGGGCATGCGAATCGACGTACTCGGTGCCGTGCGGGCCCTCCACGACGACGGCACCCCGGTCGACCTGGGCGGACCCCGCCACCGCGAGGTGCTCGCCCGGCTCGTCGCCGCCGGGGGACGGATGGTCCCCACCGACACCCTCGTGGACGACCTGTGGGCCGAGCCGCCGGTGCGCGCCGTGGGCGCGTTGCGTACGTTCGTCGCCGCGCTGCGCCGCGCCGTCGAACCCGGCCGGCCACCCCGCACCCCGCCGCGCGTCCTCGTCACGGAAGGCCCCGGCTACGCGCTGCGCCTGCCGCGCGACACCGTGGACGTCCACCGGTTCGAGGACGCCCTGGCCCGCGCCCGGCGCACACCCGATGCCCTGACCGGCCTCGACGCGGCCCTCGCGGCCTGGCGCGGCCCCGCCTACGCCGACGTGACCGGCTCCGCGTGGGTCCAGCGCGAACGGGCCCGGCTGGAGGAGCTGAGGCTGGAGGGGGTGGAACTGCGCGCCCGCCTCCTCCTCGACTCCGGTTCAGGAGCCGAGCTGGTCGCCGAACTGGGCGCCCACGTCACCGCACACCCCTGGCGTGAGCCGGCCTGGGGGCTGCTGGCCCGCGCACTGCACCGGGCAGGCCGCCGGGCGGACGCGCTGGCCACCCTGCGCCGCGCCCGCACGATGCTCGCGGACCAGCTCGGGCTCGACCCCGGTGCCGACCTCCGGCGCCTGGAGACGGACATTCTCCGCGGAGCCACGACGCTCCAGCCCCCGCGTACCGTGTGGACCGCAGGCGTACGACTCGGACCGCGCACCACCGTGGAACTGGCGCGCACCCTGGCCCTGGCGGGTGGTGACGCCCTCATCCACTCGCGGCGCGACCGCCTCGCCGCCGTCCAGGCGGCGGAGCGCACCGGAGACATCGCCCTGACCGCCCGCGTCATCGGCGCCTACGACGTGCCCGCCCTCTGGAGCCGGGCCGACGATCCCGGTCAGTCCCGTGCCGTCGTCGCGGCGGCCGAGCGCACGCTCACCGCGCTCGGCACCGACGGCCCCGCCGAACTGCGCGCCCGCCTGCTGGCCACCGTCGCGGTCGAGAGCCGCAGCGCCGATCTGTCCGCAATCGAACGGAGGCGCACCGGGCAAGCGGCGCGCGAAGCCGAGGCGCTGGCCCGGGAGCTGGGCGATCCCGCCCTGCTGCTGTTCGCCCTCAACGGCATGTTCCTCCAGTCCTTCACCCGGCCCGGGCTCGCGGCGGCACGGGACGCGATCGGCTCCGAGATCCTCGGCCTGGCCACCCGGCACAAGCTGCCGCACTTCGTCGTGCTCGGCCGGCTCATCCGCCTGCAATCCGCCTCCGCTCTCGGCGACCTCGACGCCGCGACCACACACGCCGAGGCCGCCGAGCAGCTCGCCGTCAGCACCGAGGCCTCTCTTGTCCCCGTACTCACCGGCTGGTTCCGAGCCCGGGTCACGGCCGCCCGCAGCACCGAACCGGGCGGACCGGCCGCCGCCACGGCCGCGGCGCACTACCGCGCCGCCGAAGACGCCCTCGCCGAAACAGCGGGCATGCCGGGGCTGCACCGGGGCCTGTTCGCCCTCGCCCTCCTGGGCCTACGTCTCCTGCACGGCCGTCCCGCACCCACCGACCCCGCCCTCGACTGGGGGCCGTACCGCCCCTGGACGCACCCTTTGGAGCTGCTCGCCCGGAACCGGGCCGAGGAGGCCCGTACCGCCCTGACCACGACGCCCGAACCACCCCTCGATCACATGCAGGAGGCACTCTGGTGCCTGACCGCCCACGCCGCCGCCCTCCTCGGCGAGCGCCCGGTCGCCGCCCGCGCGGCAACGGCCCTGCGCGCCGCCCGCACCGAACACGCGGGCGGGGCGAGCGGGATGCTGACGCTGGGGCCGGTGGCGCGGTACCTGGCGGAGGCGGAGGCATGTGCCGACAAGAGATGACCGACACCGTCCGCGGCCCCGCTCCCCGACCGGACCAGCCTGCGCGAGCGACTCCAGGAAGTTCGGCTCCTGGTCGAGCGACTTCACGAGCGAGTGGCACCAGCGGTACCGCGGGCCCGGCGTGATGGTCTGCCGGCACGTCGAGAAGAAGCCGCCGAGGCCGAGCCGGCCGGAGTCTCGCGCGGTCCTCGCGTGAACGGTCCTTCGCGCGAGCACGATCGATCACGGGTGCCGGGCCCCGCCGAACCCGGATCCGTTCCCAGAACTCGTTCTCCCCCAAAAATCGCCCAAACCGGCGCAGGGTCCTGCTGGTTCGCACACCCCACGGCACAAGCCCGGCAAGCCCCGGCCGGCTGGTGCGGGGTGACCGCTCCCCCACGGTCACCTTCGTGCGTGGATGAGCCGGGAAACGGGCTCAACCGGCTCATGCGGGACGTCGGCCGTGGCACGATACGGGGCCGGGCGAGGCTCCTCGGACGATGCGTGGTGTGTGGAGAACACCACCGCGCAGCCGCCCCGGAGCGCCGAGCCGACGCTCGTCCGGCGGCAGTCGCCGACCGGGCGACTCGTACTTACCAGACGGGTTCCACGTCGGTTCCGAAGCCTCCGCCGGCCGGGCGCTTTTCGAAGTGGAGATGGGGACCCGTGGCTTTACCGGTGGACCCGGCACTCCCGATCTTCTGGCCCGCCCGCACCGAACCTCCGGTGACCGTCCGCTCGGAGAGGTGGCAGTACCAGAAGTCGAACCCGCCTGCGCGCAGCACGAGGAACTTGCCGAAGCTCGTGTCCAGTCCGCTGCGGACTATGGAACCGCTGCGCACCGCGACACACGGCGTGCCCGTCGGAGCGGCGTAGTCCACGCCGGTGTGGTAACCCAGGATCCAGCGAGGTCCCTTCTTCCGGTAGGGGGTCGTGACGCCGTGTCCCGGTACGGGGGACGCGACGCGGGCGCCCGTGGGTGTGGGCGTCGTCGTGGCCGGAACACGGAGCCGCTCCCAGGACGTCTTGCCGGGAATGCCGTTGGCCTCAGCTCCTTCGAATCCCAGCTTGCGCTGCCAGGCGGCGTACGACTGCTGATCGACCTCGGTCCACTCGGGACCGGGACCTGTCCGGTACTTCCCGCACCCTTCCGCCACCAGGCGTTTGCCCATCGCGGCGATCACGGGACTGCGTTGTCCTTTGTGGAAGAACCCCGCTCCGGGGAAGGGCGCCAGCGCAGGCATGCCCCTCCCTCCTTTCAGTAGGGGGCCGGATCACGATGCGGATTCGCCTGTTGAACACGCGAGATGTCGCCGTACCGGCGCCAGATGTAGTTGATGGCCGCCGCGATATTCGCCACCGGGTCGTAGATCCGGTCCGATGTGCCCGCCTGGTGGTTCTCGGCGAACGTGTCGGGAATCACCTGGGCGTAGCCGCGTGAGCAGTTGAGCTTGGCGCCGTCCGATTGCACCGGGCCTGTGGCATTCACGTCGTTCCGGTTCACGGCGTTCGGCTTGAAGGACGACTCACGGAACATGAGAGTCAGCAGATTCGCTCCGTTGCCGACCCCCGTGACCCAGCTTTCCGGCGCCCCGGTCCTGTCACACGCCTCCTCGGCAAACGCCCGGGCCGTGGTCTCGTCGACGGGGATTCCCGAGTTCGTTGAAAAGCGCACTGAACTCTTGGGGATGGCCCCGGGATGACGGCAGTCCACGACGAATCCGGCTCTGGCGCCCAGCTTCACCAGGGAGGAGCAGCCGGGGAATCCATCGGCGGCCGATCCGGTGAGTCCCAGCATGCGCTGCCAGGCCGCGTAGGCAGTTCGTGTCTGCTCGCCGAAGAATCCGGTGGCGCCCGCGGGGATACCGATTCCGACTGCGATGAGCGCGGCTTGGGTGGCCTTCACGTCTTCGTTGCGCTTGCCGAACCGCACGTTGGAAAGAGCAACCATCGTGCCTCCTCGATCAATGGAGGCCTATAAGGAGTGAGCCCGCTGGTCCGCCGTGGCAGTGCCCTGTCCTGAAGCGGCCCACCTTCCGCAGCGCACCGCTCACCGTCACAGCCGTATTTCCATCATGCGCCCGCTGAGGGCCGTGCGCAAACACGGCGAACGGACCCGTTCCGCAGGGATCGATCCGGCATACCGGCTGCCGTTCGGTTGCTTTTTCCTTTCCGACCTTTTCCAGCTTTACCCAGAAGTAATCACCCTTTTATCCGCGGAAATGCTCTCCGCGCTGCCCGGGTCGTCACAGACCGACACGGGGGACGCCGAGCCTGTCCCAGCTGAACCGGCCGGGCCTGCCGTCGGCAGAGGCCCCCTGAAGGCCGAGCTTCTGCTGCCACGCGGCGTAGGACCGCACATCACCCGGCCCCCACACGTCGATGCCGGTGCTGGACGTGTAACGGTCGCAGTCCTCGGCGATCAGCCGGCCGCGCATCGCCGCGATCACCGGCGATCTGCGTCCCGGCTGGAAGAACGACACCCCGGGGAACGGCTCGAACCGGCGCTCACCAGGGGGAGGTTCAGGCCGCGGCGCGAACTCCGGCCAGGAACCGGGGTCGACGTGGTCGTTCTCCGGTACGTGGGCGTGGGCGTACCACCCGCCCCGCGACGTCCATATGCCGACCGGACACGTATTCCGCGACAGGGCGGCCGGACGGCCCATGGGCCAGACGTCCGGCACGCCCCAGGACCTGATCCATGCGTTGAGGTCGTCCCAGCCCTCGCACGGGGTGTCGACCAGCCGGCCGAACACCTGGCCGCCGACACGGCAGTGCGGAAAGAACAGGGCCTCGATCTGGATGACGACTTTGCCGGCCCGGTTGGTGCGCACCCCGCCCGCCGCGTCGAACAGGGCTTTGCTGCGGGAAGTGGCGGGGAAGAACTGGGCGAACGCCCCCGTGAAGGGATCCCAGAGGATGTGCGGGGCCCGCCCTTTCCCGCTGCCGGTGAAGAAACTCTTGAGATTCGCAAAGGGCACGAGATCAAGGGGAGCCGCGGCCGTGGCCCGCCTGTCCGCCGTGATGTGCGCGATCGCCTTTGCGGGAAACGCGGGGTCACACGGCGCATGATCCCCCACGTCCATCTTGAACGCCTGAGGCATCCACGGATCGGGCATTGTGAGATCACTTCCTCGATGCACTTTCCCCGCATTCCACGATCGACCCGATGCGGGTTCGCGGCAAACGGGCAATGCCAGGTGCACGGACTGCGGTGCGGGCGCGTCCAGATGGAGAGGCAGCGTGTTGGTCGTGTTCCGCCACGGCGTACCGAATGCGGATCGGTCGGCAGAGCCTCACGTGGGTGCCGTTCGCGGCGACCCTCAGTAGTTCGATCCGGAGTGGTGCGCGCCGGTGAAGCGGCCGGTGCGCGGGTTGTGGTGCACCGTCCACTGGACGCCCGCGCTGTCCACCACGTACCAGGTCTTGGTGAAGCCCTGGGCGCGCAGAGCCGGATTCTCGGTCTCCACCTTGCCGACCACCTGGGCCCGCCCTTCGACCTGGCCGATCGCCGCCTCGGGTGTGGGATACAGCTCCGCCGGCCTGTTTCTCGGGGTCGTGGTTGCCGCTGCCTGCTGTTTCCGGAGGGCGTCCTGTGCCTGCTGCCACTTCTCGTCGTCGGTGAGCTCCCGCGGCGGTGCGGGCCCGCCGCTCCCGGATCCGGGCCCGGAGGTGCCGGCGGCCTTGACGGGAGGGGCCCCGGTCGCCGCGGGCAGCGGGGTCCTGGGGCCCGGTGTTCCTGGTTTCGTGGTGTACGTGGTGGGCGGCCGGGGCTCGTAGCGGCGGGTCCCGGGAGCCGGTTTCACGAGGCCTTGGGAGGCCGAGCCCGGCCGGGTGCCGGACAGCCCTCCGGCCATTCCGGAGAGGAAGGCGTCTCTCACGGCCTGTTGGCCGGCTTCCTTCGCCCGGTCCACCTGGGACGCACGGCCGACCCGGCCCTCGGTGACGAAGGCGTTCCTGTAGGGATCGGGGACGGGCACCTCGTCGATGACGACAGGCTCCGACGTGTCCCTCTCGGGGAGCCGCAGCGTGCCGTTCCTCACGAGCTCCGCCTCCAGCTCGCGGGGCGTGATGTCGAGGGGACCGCGGCCGAGACCGAGGACGAGTTCAGCGAAGCTCTTGCCGGTCAGCCGTTCGAGCTCGCTGCGGATCCCGGCGTCGGTCCGGCCGTCCGGCCCGGGCTTCTCCTGGCGTGCGACGACGGAGCGGCCGGAGGCGTCGTACTGCACGACATGGGCGAGCTCGTGAGCCAGCAGCTGCCGGCCGGCCGGGCCGTGCACGGGTTCCCCCTCGGCCGACGACGACGTCCCGCCCGTAGGTGTACGCGCGCGCATCCAGGGCCCGCGCCATCCGGGCGGCCTCCTGTCCGCTGTGCAGGCGTACGCCGCGGAAGTCGTGGCCGAAGGCCGATTCCATCTCGGCGCGTATGGGTGCGGGCAGGGGCCGCCCGGGGCTTTCCGGCACGGCTCCGGCCGCGGAGGAGGGGCGTTCCTCAGGGTGTCGGGCGGAGCGCTCGGCCGGTTGCCACCGGCCTGCTGCGCCGGACCGGTCGGCGGCGGCCAGGGCGCGGTCGGCGAGCACGTCGGCCGCCTGCTCGACGGGGCTGCCACGCCCGGTGACGGCCTGGGTACGCGGGGGTGGCGCGGTCTGCAGGGCTTGGCCGGAGGGCCTTTCCCGGTGCGTGCGAAGGAAAGTGTTCATCACGGCGGCTTTCCGGTGCCGGGACCGTCGGTGCTCAGGAGGCGAGGCGGCTGCCGATGGAGTGGGCCGCGTCGGCGTGGGCGAGGTACTCGGCGATGTTGTGGGACCGTTCGCGGGCGTTGAGGACGGCCAGGTCGGTGGGTGCGACCGTCGGCCCGGATCCCCAGTCGTCGGCCAGCGGGCATCCGATGGCCACCGCGTCGGTCGGGCACCACACGTTGAGCCAGTCCGTCACCTTCTCCGGGGCCCGCGGTCCGCCGCAGAGCAGCCGGCCGTACGCGCTGTCCATGCCGAGCGGGCTGCCCGCGGTGGTCAGGTGGACGGCCTCGATACCGGGCGGCAGCCGGGTGAGGAGGTCCATGCCGACGATCGTGCCCAGGCTGTGGCTGACCAGGACGATCTCGCCGGTGTCGGGAACGGTTTCGAGCACGCAGCTCAGGACCTCGTCGCGGACGCGGCGGTCGTCGAGGTAGGTGGCCACGTCGCGGAAGATGAGGGAGATGGTCCAGGTGTCGAGGTCGCTCCTGGCGGCCAGCCAGCCCAGGCGCCGCATCAGGGCTCCGACGGCCGGGTCCAGGCCGATCCGCTCGGGGCCCGGCTGCGTGGGGGACGGTAGGTGCCAGGTCGTGGCTGCCTCGGTGAGGAGTTCTTCGTAGACGGCCCGGGCGGTGGGGGCGGTGGGGACGGCGGCGGCCGGGGTGACGGGGTCATCGGTGTCGAGGGGGGCGGCCAGGGGGATCGCCTCGTGTTCTGCCAGGGCGTCCATCAGCCGGTTGCCGTAGAACGGGAACCAGATGTCGGCGGGGTCGACGGGAGGCTGTCCGGCCCGGAGCAGGCCCTGGTTGAGTCCGGCCGCCCAGTCGCGGCGCAGGAGTTCGGGGTCCTTGCCCTGCTGGGAGCGGCCGTGCAGGAAGAGGAGGTGGCGGCGGCCGCCGAACGCGCCGTCGCGGGCCCGCAGGCCCGTGCGGGCGGGTGCCGCCTCGGTGGTGACCCGTGCGGGGACGGAAGCCGGTGCCGGGACGGGGGCCGGTCCGCTGGTGTCCGTGGCCGTCGGGGAGGTCGTGGGCGGCGGGTTGCTGGCGGTGGTGGTGTCCAGTCCGGATTCGGGGCCCATCTCGGCGAGCAGTGCCCGTTGTGCGGGGGTGACGGGCAGGGAGGCGAGGTGCCGCAGGATCGAGCTGATGCGCACTCCCTCGTTGGACGTCCAGTCGACGGCGTCCTGGCCGTCGCCGGGCTGCCACACCTGTCCGTCGCGGCGCAGGACGCGGCCCTGCCCGTCGGTCTTCGGCACGCCGCTGTGGTGGAGCGCCACGACCTCCCACTGGTCGTTGAAGACGGGGGATCCGGAGTTGCCGGGTTCGGTGTCGGTCCGGTACTGGGCGAAGTCGTCGAGGCGTGCTTCGAGGGCGTTGTCCCGTACGGCGATCTCCTTGAGGCGTCCCATGGGGTGGCCGATGACGTTGACGGGTTCGCCGATGACCAGTTTGCCGAGGCGGGCGCTGAGCCGGTGCCAGCCGAACGTCTGTCCCGGCGGGGTGCCGTCCGGGCCGGGGGCGACCATGACGAGGGCGAAGTCGAGGCGTTTGTCGGCCAGGAACAGCGTGTCGGGGTCGAAGTCGAGCCGGACGGGCAGCTGGGGGGTGTTGTCGACGGTGACCTGGGCGTCGAATTCGAGGAAGCACGTGCGTGCGGTGTCCGCGTCGGGCAGGACGTGGTGGTTGGTCATCAGCAGGCTGGGGGAGACGAGGAAGCCGGTTCCGACCGGGAGTGCGCGGCCGCGCTCGCAGACGGAGATCCGGGCGACGCTGCGGGCGGCGCGTGCGCCGCGGGGCAGGAAGCTCCATGCCTGCAGCTCCTTGGAGACGCCGAGGATCCGTTCGAAGGCGGCGGATGTGTCCAGGGGTTCGGAGCGGACGGCTTCCACGACCATGGCGGCGGGTACGGCCTGCCGCTCGAGCAGGCGGGCGACGCGGGCGGCGAGCGCTTCGGGCGAGTCGGGGAAGGGGACCCCGGCCTCGAGCTGCCGGCGTGTCTGCCGGCGCCGTTCGCTGGTCTCCTCGTAGCGGGTGGCGGCGGCGGCCGCCTGTCGCTGTTGTTCCTGGCGGGTTCTGTCCCTGACGCCCATGGCGGTTCACGGTCCTTCGGCGGCGTCGCCCCGGGGAGGGGGCGTGCGCCGTGGTGAGAGGGGAGGACATCGGCCGCCCGGTGCGTGCCTGGCGCGTCCGGTGCCGGCGGAGGCGGTGGGCGGCAGCACCGGGCCGGTGCGGGTGGTGCCGGCTGTCGCCCGGTTCCCGGTTCCGGGGGTCCGCCGCGGCGGTCCTCGTGTGTTGTGCCGCGTGGCCTTCGTGAGGGGAGACCGCGCCGCCGGGGCAGGAGCGGCTGCCGGTGCCGGGGCCGAACGCCTTGCCTGCCCGTCCCTTTCATGGTGCGCCTTGCGGGAGTGCTATGACCAGCCGGAACCGGCTCGTCGGTGGGCCCCGGCATCCGCGGACCGTCCATGACCGCGAACCGGTCCCCCATCGCCTCGCAGTGGTCGAACACCGCCTTCTGCTGCGCGAGGTCGGTCACCCCGGGCACGCAGACGATGCGGACGTCGGGGACCCGGGTCAGCGCGTCCAGGGCGCCGGTGATTCCGCCCGTACCGGACACGTCGTCGACCGGAACGACGTAGGCAAGGTTTCCGCCGTTGCGGAAGAAGCCGCGCACGGCGTGGGCAGGCTCAGTTCCTGGAGCTCGCCGAAGTTCCGGGCGTACGGGGTCCAGTTCGTCACCAGAACGGGTTTGTCCGGCGTGACCTCCGCTTTCTCGACCTTCCCGATCAGCGCCGCCGTGCTCGTGCCGACGCCGGCGATCGGCCCGGGCGTCTTCGCCGCCAGGAGATGGAGCCGGGGGCCTCCGTCTCGATGGCCGTGGTCATGAAAATGCCTCCTTGCCTGGCCGTGGTCCGTCAGGGCCGCGGAAGGACGATCTTGTCGATACCGCCGCCGGACCGGTACTCCACCTCGGTGCGCAGGTCCGGGCGGCCGGTGGGCCGGACCAGCAGCGTGTACGCGCCGAAGTCCAGCCCCTGGAACGCGAAGTCCCCCTGGGCGTCGGTCACCTGGGTCAGGCCCTCCACCACCTCCACGCTCGCCCCGGGCACCGGACGGTGCGTGCCGTCGGCGTCCTCGAGCAGCCGGCCCCTGAGGACGGGATGGACGACGGACGGCCGGATACCGATCTCCCGTACCGGCGGTTCGGGTTCCGTGGGCTGCGCGGGCTCCATGGCCAGGGTCACGGTCAGTGACAGCGCCGGGCGGGGTGTCACCCCCAGGGCGGTCCAGAACAGGTCCGCGCCCGCCGTCTCGGGCGGTGAGCCCAGGGAGGCCGGGAGCAGGTGCAGTTACGGCGGCTCCGCCACGCTGCCGCACAGGAACCGCTTGCCGAGCACCGGGAAGCGGCTGAACCACAGGAACAGTTCGCCCAGCATGCGGTGCTCGTCCTCGGCCCGGACCGCGCCTGCTCCTGTGCGACCAGACCGTCGCCAGGTACGTGCAGACCACCCGGACCGGCGGCCGGCGGGTGACGAACGTGTCCGTCGGGTGTGCGGCTGACGAGGGGTGCCTGGTCCCTGAGAGGGTCCTGTTCTCCCGGATGTCGCGGAGGAAGAGGTTCACGGTGTCCTGGACCGGCTTGAGGTGCTTGTCAGGGGTCAGGAAACCGACGTCGGCCGCCCGGAGCACCTCGGGCGCAGCCTCGCCCCCCGGCATCGCCTTGAGCGTCGCGTCGAGGTCGTGGAACACGGCTCATCCCTCCCCCGTCGTCCGGCAGCCGGCCGGGCATGTCCTGGCCCGGCTTCTGGTACTCCCGCCCGGTCGCCACGAGCAGGTGGCTCATGCCGACCGGGACGCCGTCGGCCGCGGCGGGGAACGCCGCGTGCAGCACCGCGTCACGGATGCTGCCCCCGGTCAGCCGGAAGTCGCGGGCGAGCCGGCCGAGGTCCAGGGCGGGGTCGCGGCGCCCGGGGCGGGAAGCACGCCCGCCAGATCCACTCCCGTTCCGCGACGCCGGGGAACGGGAACTCGCCGGCGAACTGCAGGCGCCGGGTGAACGCCTCGTCGAGATTCCGGCGCAGGTTGGTGGTCAGCACGACGAGGCCGTCGTGGCGCTCCATCCGCTGCAGCAGGTAGGCGATCTCCATGTCGGCGAAGCGGTCCTGAGGGGGACCCGGACCTCGGAGTGCCTGCCGAACAGGGCGTCCGCCTCATCGGACAGGAGGAGGGTGTCGGTGTCCACGGCGGCGGCGAAGACGCGTTCCACGTTCTTCTCGGTCTCCCCGGCGTACTTGCTCACCACGGTGGCCAGGTCGATCCGGAAGAGGTCGAGGCCGAGCTCACGGGTGATCACTTCCGCCTCCATCGTCTTGCCCGTGCCCGGCGGGCCGCCGAACAGAGCGGCCACCCCGCTGCCGCGTGCCATCCTCCGCTCGAACCTCCAGGTGTCCATCACCTGATGGCGGTGGGCGAGGCGGGCGCGGAGTTCGGCGAGCTGGGCCGCCACGTCGCCGGGCAGTACCAGGTCGTCCCAGCCGTGGACGGGCTCGACACGGTGCGCCAGGGCGGCGAGCGCGTGCCCGCTCCGGCTCCGGGCCGAGGCGAACAGTTCGGCCCGCGTCGGCCTCGGCGGCCTCGTCGGCCGGGGCGGCCGGGGCGGCCGGGACGGCACCCGCCGCCCCGCGTCCGCGGCGGCCCGCCTGCGGGCCGTGGCGCAGGCGGTCAACGCGGTGTCCGCGATACGGCGCGGGCCGAGCCTGAAACGGACGGCCAGGTCGCGCAGGTCGGCCGGGACGGCGTCGGCACCGTGGGCGGCGAGTTCCTTCTCCCAGAGCGCCCGGCGCTCGGCGACGCCGCAGACGGCGACCGGCACCGGCAGCACACCGAGCACGTAGCGGCCTCCCGGCGGCCAGTCCCGGGTCCCGGTGATCACGACGTCTCCGTCGTGCCCGGCCAGCAGGCCCTCCAGGGTGCGCTCCCGCGGGAGAGGCTCACCGCCGGGGCGGTCCAGCCCCTCGAGGTCGTCGACGCAGAGCACCGCGCCCAGCAGGAACGCCTCCCGGAAGGCGAGCGCGAGCATGCTCGCCGCGCCCTGGGCGTCGCCGGGCAGGCAGCGGGTCTCCACGATGAGCAGCGGCCGGCCGTCTCGCGCCGCGAGTTCACGGGCAGTACGGTCCCGGCCGGCTCCCTCGGGACCCTGGGCGTACCAGCGGACGGGACCGCCGTACGGACCGGCCCGTGAGGGCGGTCCGCGGCCCGCTCCGTGGCCTGGAACCCGGCGGCTCCCGGCCTCCGCGCATCTGCTGGACCGTGTGCGTCAGCTCATGGGTGATCAGGCGACGGCCGGCGGCATCGGACGGCCGGTACTCACCGTCGGCGAACATCACATGCCGCCCCACGGTCACCGCCCGCGCCCCCGGGGCCCGTGCCGCCCGTCCCGCGTCGCTCGAGGTGTGCAGCCGCACCTCCGAGAGATCCGCGCCCAGACGGGTCTCCATGTCCGCCCTGAGGAACGGGTCGAGCGGCCGCCCGCGCCCAAGCGACGGCTGCCGGCCCGCCCCCGTCGTCCCTCCGGCCGCCCGCGCGGGCTCGGGCTCCTTCACGTACTCCGTCATCGGGTCGCCCCTCACTCGCGGCACCCCTTCACCGCTCCGCCCGCCCCGCGGAACCGGAGACCGAAGAGCCGGGCCCGGGGCCTGGAGCCCGCAGACGGAGTCCCGAGCCCCGAGTCCCGAGTCCGGGCGGAGGATGTCGAGCGGTCAGGCCCACGCACCGGAGAAGTCGATGCTCCGCGCCCACTCCGGGTGGTCTATCAGGGGATTGCGGTTGCCCTGTATCTCCTGGATGGCCGCGTTGCGGTGCAGCTCGTACTCGGTCACCGGCTCACGCTCGTGCCAGTTCAGCAGGACGGGCAGCCGGTCCTCCGGGAGCTCCTGGTCGCCGACGGAACCCGGGTAGCGCAGCAGGAAGTACAGGGTGGCCCTGGCGACGGCCCCCTTGTGGTGCTCCGGTTCGAAGCGACCCTTCTCCCGCATCCCGCAGTCCTCCCGGACGGCCTCCTCGAAATCGGGGAAGTCCCAGTACGGGATGTTGCCGCGGAAGCTGTTGCACGCGACCTCGCAGGCGAAGAGATGGTGCAGGTCGCCGCGCATGGGCTCCTTCTTGCGGAACCAGGACTGCGGAACGACGTGCTCGCAGTTGAAGGGCAGTGAGTCCTCCAGGGCATCGAGCTCCGCGGCGAGGTCGGCCGGTCCCGTCGCGTTCTCGCGCAGCAGGAACTCCTGCAGGCCACGGAGCCGGGCCGCCTCGGCGGCGACGTCGGCGCGGATGAACTCCTCCGCGCTGAAGGTCTTGCCCGAGTAGACGCTGCGCAGCTGCCGGTCCGGATGGAGGTCGACCCACGGATAGACCAACCGCGACGGCTTGTAGGCAGGGCGGTGCTCGTGCGTCTCCTCGACCAGTGCGGTCAGCGCCTCCCGCAGGCCGGCGCCGTCCGCCGAGCCGTCGATCTCCGCGTAGTAGGCCTTCCGCGCGGCGTCGTCGGCGGGCTTGTTGTAGTAGACACGGCCTTCCCCGAGCCTCAGGTTGAGCATGGCGGCGCTCAGGTCCCGGTCCGCCGCCTCGTCGACGGCGGACACCGCGTCCGTACGCGGCGTCCCGACGGCCGCCGGTGTCGCCGCCCCACCAGGCTGCGCCGACCCCCGGGGCTGGAACAGCTCGTCCCTCAGCCGGGCCGCCGTCCCCGTCAGGCTGAGCCGGCTCAGCGCCTCCAGCACGCTGCTGATGCGCACCCCCTCGTTGGCCTTCCACGCGAGCCTGTGCTCCCCCATGCCCGGCTGCCAGGCCGACCCGTCGACAGCCAGGTACCTGCCCTCGCTGTCGGTCGCCGGAACGGCCGAGTGGTGCAGCGCGACGACCTCCCACTGGTCGTTGAGGACCGCGGATCCCGAGGAACCCGGCGCGGTGTCGGTGGCGTAATGGAGGAACTGGTCCAGCACGTCGACGATCTGGTTCTCCCGCAGGGCGAGCTGTTTCGGCTCGCCGTTGGGGTGCTGAATGATGTTGACGAATTCCCCGAGAATGGCCTTTCCCTCCGTCGCGTCCAGGGTCAGCCAGTGGAAATCGGAGAGCTGCTCGTTCCGCTGGTTGCGCTCCGAAACGGCGACCACACTGAAATCCAGGTACCGGTCGGTCGCGAAGAACTTCTGGGGCTCGAGCGTGAAGACGCACGGGGTCAGCGGACGCCCGTCCACACCTGCCTGGTAGTTGAACTCCACAACGGCACGCCCGGCCTCCTCCGCACTCCGCAGGACGTGGTTGTTGGTCATCAGCAGTGTCGGGGACACCATGAACCCGGTGCCGTGATGCTCGCCCGTCGGGCCTCGGACGGTCAGTCGCCCGACCGACCGGGCCGCCAGACAGCCTCCCTCGAGGAAGGCCACACCGATGAGGTTGTTGCGTCCCATCAGGCGCTCGAGAGCCAGGACGTCGGCACCGAACGACTCGGCCCCCAGTGGCAGCGTGCTGCCCGCCGTCGCCGACGGCTGCGTCTTCGTCCGCTCGACCGACCTGGCGAGCGACCAGTCCGCGTTCAGCCGCGCGAGCCGCTTGGTGACCCGCTCGGGATCGTCCGCGTTCAGCACTCCCCGGCGCTCAAGGGCCCGGCACGTCTCCTCGCGCCGCGCGGTCCGCTCCGCGAACCGTCTGCCGGCCTGCTCCAGCTGTGTCAGATAGCCCGTCTCCACCTGCGATGTCTGTTTCACGGCGGTCATCATCTTTTTCCTTCGCGAATAGCCCTCCTGTCCATTGTGTACACTTGCCGACCCGCAAGTCGTCCGGAGAATTACGGTATCCCGTTCAAAGGATTACGGTATCCCGTTCAAATATGCCCTCTTCAACAGAGCGACCGGAGAACCTCCGTCCCATCCGTACGGAAATCCGCGCCGGACCGGGCCGCCGCATGGTGAGGTCCTCGCTCGGCACCGGCACCCGCGGCGCCGGTCTGTGGGTCGCCGCCCTCGTAGCGTTCATCAGGTCGAGGGGCGCTGTCACATCGTGGGGTGGGCCGGTGTCTGTCGGCGTGCCGGGGGTGTGGTGGGCTTGCGGTCCGGTCTTGTGTTCAGGCCGTGGCGGGCCCGCCGGCAGCGCCGGCGATCCGGCCCAGATGGCGAAGCGGGCGGCCGTCTCGGCTCGGCAGGCGTGCGCGCCCATCAGGTGGCGGCGGGGCCGGAAGCGGGGCGGGATACCGCTGAACGCGGACGGGAATCTCCGGGTGGCGCCCACCGAGCGGGAGCCCTTCGTCGCCCGTGCACGCTGTCTCGTCGGCTGACGGCTGTTCTCCGCCCGGTTGTCCAGCCCCTTGTGCGAGTGGTGCTCCGCGGAGGACATGACCTCGCGGCGGGCGGCGCCGTAGGAGCGGAGCTTGCCGGTGATGACCCCCTGGGGCACCGCGTGCGTCCTCTTCATCAGGCGGCGGAAGAAGCGCTTGGCCGCGGCGGTGCCCCGGCGGCTCTGCACGAGCGTCGGGCCGGGCGACGGCCACAGCGTGGAGACGAGCGCCCGGCAGCCATCGGTTTTCGGCTGGAATCGCAGCTCATCGGGGAGCACGCCGGGTGCGGGCACCGGGTCGAGGGCCTGCGCCGGCATCGGTTCCACCGGCGGCCGAAGCACCATTACGTCCGGTCTGCGGCTGGCCGGTGCCCCCGCGGCCTGGCACGGCCGACGGGGTCGAGGCGGCCTCGGCCGATGACCGCGCAGCCCGCGATCCCGGTGTCGAGGCGCGGACGTCACCTACGGCGTGAACATGTGGATCGCGGCCCGTTCCACCCTGCCGGGCGCCGTCACGCACGACTCCGCACGGCAGGGCGGGGCAGGCTGGGCACCCCGGGCTTCGGAGAGGCGCCACAGCCACGCGAGCCGGGTGCCCGTCACCGTCAGGTGCCCGGCTTGACCGTCAGGTGCCCGGCTTGCGGCCGTACACGTAGACGTCATCGCCCTTCTTCAGCAGCGACCAGTACTTCTTGGCGTCGGTCTTCGTCATGTTGACGCAGCCGTGCGAGCCCGGCGGGTTCCACATGCTGACGCCGGCCGAGTGGAAGGCCTGGCCGCCGTCGAAGAACTGGCTGTAGGGCATCGGCACGTCGTAGATGGTCGAGTGGTGATCGATGTTGCGCCAGTAGATCTTCTTCAGGCCGGTGCGGGTCTCGTGGCCGTCACGGCCGGTGCGGACCGGTACGGGGCCGTAGACCAGCTTCTTGCCATCCTGGATCCAGCTCAACTGGAGGGTGAGGTTCACGCAGGCGATCCGGCCCTTGTCGACCGGGCACTTACCCGGCTTGTTCGGGTTCTTCCCGACGGCTTTCTGCTTCTGCATCAGGTCCATCACGCCCCAGGTGACGGGGCCCGCGTAACCTATGTCGGGCTTGATGCCGTGCTTGGTCTGGAAGGCGCGGATCGCCTTGCAGTCGGCAGTGGACTGCTTGCCGTCGACCGGGCGGCCGAGGAATTTCTCCACTTTCTTCTGGTACGGCCCCGTCTGCGTGGTGCAGCTCGCCGCTTGGGCCGGCGTGGTGCCGAGCGCGAGCGTGAGCGGTGCCACCAGTGCGGTGACCCCGAGTGCGACGGCTCCTCGTCTGCGCGTGTCCCCCATGGCAGGTCAGCCTTTCCCTCGGAAGCGGTCGAAGCGGGCGGAAGATCGCCCGTGGTGGGCTTTTTGTCTGCTAGACCGTCGCCCGGCGGCTTCGGTTGCCCGCCGCGCCCTTTTCGCGACGAAACAGTGACAACGCCATCGGGCACCCCGGCCCGTCGGCCGCCCCGTCAGCCGGTGTCTGCCCACTCCCAGACCGTCTGCCGCTGGTGCGGTGGGGCCACCTGCTGGCGCTCCTGCAGACGTCCCTCCGGTACAGGCCGCGTACAGCCTGCGCACCGTGGTGACGTTCCACCAAGGTGGAGGAAGCCGCCGTGTTCGCGGGGAGGCTGCCGGAGACGGCAGCCGAGCTGTACGTGGACGACGCCTCCGACGAGGATCTCGCCCTCCACGACCGTGTCGATGACGCGTGCGGTGGTCTCTCGCGCCGTCGGGGAACTCCCCCGGTCAGCGTGTAGTGGTGCAGCAGCCGCACGGGGCACTCCCGCTCGGACAGCGGCTCGACGACCCGAGGGCGGCGCATGGTCTCCAGCGGGGCCTCGGGGGACTCGGGCCGGAGACCGATGTGCAGTCCGGTGCCGTCCACGCGACGCAGGGCCACCCCGTGCTCGGCCTCGTCGCCGGTCGTGGTCCGCATGCCGATGCGCTCGAAGCCACCGTCGGTGCCGAGGAGTTCGGCATGGACGAAGGGCCGGAAGATCCAAGGCCGGTTGTCGATCCACTCGGGTCCGGGCCGGTCGGCCATGCGCTTGCACAGGGCAGTGCGCCGGCGGGGCGTGGTGGCCGTGGAGACGCCGATCTTGGTGAGCGGCTGGCTGGCCGGCGCTCACTCCAGGCGGTCCCTGTCGAACGCACCGTCAGCCACCCCGCCACCAGGCCGAACACCGCCAGGTCGGCGAAGCCTCACGGGGTGCCCCAGCCGTGCGCGGTGGCGAACAGTGCCGCCTGCGGCGGCACCGCGCACCACGGTGAGCGCAGGAATCCGCCCACTGCCTGCGACAGCCGGCCCCGGAGCACGTACTCCTCCGCTGCCGCCTGCAACGGCGCGCGCACCACCAGCGCGGCCGGCGAGCCGAGGAACGCCGGGAGCCCCACCCACTGCTGCGGCGACGGCTCGGTGTCACCGCCGGGCAGGAGGAACGACGCCAGGGTCGGCAGTCCCGTCGCGGGCAGGTCGACCGAGAGGCAGCGCGCCGTCCAGCCCCGGCGCAGCCGGCCGTCGGGGGCGCCCTCCGCCCGGTCCAGCAGCGGGTGGGAGAACGGGCAGGCCCGTACGGCGCCGATGAACACCGGCCGCCAAGGGCCCGGCCAGCGGCCGCGGGCGGCGAGGGCGACCACGACGACGCCGGCGCCGTCGGCTGAGGCCGGCCGCCGAGGCGTGGTCGGCCATCTGGGCAGTGAGCTGCTCGTCGGTCTCTTCGAGCCGGTGATTCTCAGCCTCCAGGACCTGGATCACCCGGGCCGGCAGCCGGGCCCGGGTGCGCAGGTCGGCGTGCTCGGCACGGAGGCGCGCCGGGTCCTGCTGCTGTTCGGCTGCTCGGACCCGAGCGGCTTCGGGACGAGGGGCGCGGAGTTTGACCAGGGCGTAAAAGAAGTCTTGGGGGCCGGTGGGCTCGTGGGTGAGCTTGTTGCACCGCAGGCCGGCTTCGCAGGCGAGGGAGAGGAGGGCGGGCTTCCCGTCGGAGTGCAGCGGGGCGCCGGTCAGCAGCGGCCCACCAGCGCCGCGGCGGCACCGCCGCCAAAGCCCCCGCGCCCCGTACCGCAGAGCCGGAGCCGCCGGCCCCCCGGTCGTCTGCGGCTTCCCGCGCCGCTGTCCACGTCCCCTCGGCCGACGACGAGATCATCGCCGAGATCGCGCAGGACATACAGGACGGCGCCCGGGAACCGGCCCGGCTCCTGCCGTCCCGCACGGCGCCAAATCCCACGACCGCGGCACGGGCAGCACCACGTCGAGCGAGAGCGGCGAGACAGGTACCGACCGAGGGGAGGGCCACGAGCGATCCACCCCGAGCGAACCGTCGGGAGCTGCGTTCAAGCGACTGTCGCCGATCCTGTCCGTGCTCGTCCGCACCGCCCGGCTCGTCCAGGTCCTGGAGGCCGAGAATCACCGGCTCGTCCACCACCCGGAAACCCTCGCAGCATGATCGGCCTCGACCGATCCACGGGGATCGTCCGACAATTGCCCCCTGCCGGCTTCCTCGACAGACAGGTGGGCAACCGTGGGCGCATCGCATCCGCTCCTGACGTTCTTCATGGCCGCCGCCGACGGTTGCTTCCCGCCGGCCGACGGCCGGGTAACGGTGTTACCGCCTCTGCCCGGAGGACTCGAGTGCTCGGTCGCCTTCACCGGCCACGCCGTCATCGCCACCGCCATGACCCGCCAGGCCGTGCACGCCCAAGGACCGGATGGCTTCGGTGCGTCCCTCTCGCCGGACTTCCTGCGGCACCTGGCCGGCCCGAAGGGCTGGATCGGCGTCACCGACGCGACGCTCACGGCGCGCGGCACGGGCGGCCCGCCGCGCCTGGCGGAGCTGACCGACGCGGATGGCCACCCACGCGTCCGCCATGCCCGGGAGCTGCGGACGAACGTCAAAGTCCACGGTGACGAACGCGGCCTGATCACCCTGGCCGACGGCCTCGCCGGGCGGCGCGAGCTGAGCATCGAACTCCACGACGTCCGGGACGGCAGCCAAGGACACGGGCGGTCGCTCCTCACCGACGCTCTTTCCCTGATTCCGGAAGCCTGCCCGGTCTTCGCCGCCGTTTCCCCCGGCAACGCCCGCTCCCTACGCGCCTTCCTCGCCTGCGGATTCACCCCCATAGGCAGCGAGGTCCTGTTGCGTCCCGAGCGGGAATAGCCAGGCACCCTGCCACGGACAGACTCCCGGACCGCCCGCCTCTGCCAACGATCCACCAGTACGGGCAACCTCTCTCCGCAAGGCGTTCACGGAGCTGGTCCGCGGTCCTGGGCGACGAGGCGCCGTAACGCTCTTGGTGGCCGATGGCGCGCAGGGTCAGGCGTTGCGCGGGGCCGCCAGGCCGGATGCGCGGGCGAGGACGACGAGCCGGGCGCGGTCACGGGCGTGGAGCTTGGCCATGGCCCGGTTGATATGGGTCGTGGCCGTCGACGGGCTGACGACCAGGCGGCCGGCGATCTCGTCGTGGGACAGGCCCTGTGCGGCCAGGGCGACCGCCTCGCGTTCGCGGCTGGTCAGCTCCGCCGGCCCGTTGCCGGCGCGGGTGGACGGCACCGCCCTGGCGGTACTGCGCCTGGCCACCGCCACGAGGTCGTACCGGCCGGATCCGACGGCGGCGGACAGTCGGTCCGGGCCGATGCGCCAGTCCTCCTCGCGGCGCGACCGGAAGCGGTCCACCCGGCACCCGGTCACCGTCTCCGTGACGTGGGCGTACTCGCCGTAGCAGGGATCGGTCAGCAGCACCCTGCTGTGCGGAGTCAGCCAGTGGCCGAACGCCCTGAAGATCGGGTCGGACGAACCGGCGCCGACCGCGAGTGTCTCCGCTGGCAGCGACCGTACCGAGGAGATCTCCGGCAGCAGACCCTCGGCACCGGCCGGCGGCGAGGTACGGGCCGTCCAGGCCGGGTCTTCCGCCAGCACCGCCCGCACCTCTGGGGCCGGTGGGAACCAGGCGTCCAGCACATCGGCGGCCACCACCTGCCGGCGCCTGTGCAGGGCGCGGACATCCGTGCCGACGGAGGTGAACGAGGCACCTCCGTGTTCGCAGCCGTCCGGCCGAGGCGCGAACGCCATGTCGAGCCGCCAGTCCACCGCGGACCGCAGACGCTCCGGCAGGGTGCCGTGCCGGCTCATCGCGCGCCGTGCCGGCTCTGTCACGCGGCCGGTCGGCACCTCGAACGTCACGGCACCGCTGTGGACGGTACGGCCGACCGGGCGCAGGCCGGCCGGCCGGGTACATGTCGAGCAGGTCGGTACGGCCCATCGCCACGACCTCGCGGCCGCCCCGGGAGGCGACCCAGCGGAGCGCGGCGTGCATCAGCAACAGGGCTGCCGCCGTGGCTCGCCAGCGCGGTTCGACGGTGAGGACACGCACCTCGAACAGGTCGTCCTTGTCCAGGAGCGGCAACTCGTCACGGGTCAGGTACTTGTCGAGCGCGTACCGGCCCAGCCAGAGCGGAGTGACGCTCACAAAGCCGATGCGGCCCGGTCTCCTGGCCGCGACGAGGTGGACGTTGTCCCCGTCGGGCCCGTCGTGAAGCCGTCCCGCCGGGTTCACCGCATGCTGCCCCAGCTCTTCCGCGTACACCCGGTGACGCACTTCGGAGATCCGTTCAAGGTCGACCGGCGTCGCGGTACGAAGCTGGAGCGGGTGCCGGCCCATCGGAACCCCTTTCGGTGCAGGAACACCCGATCGTGAGCTACGGAGGCCGGCGTCACCAGAGTGAGAGGCGCGGCCGGTCTGAGTACGCGTACTCAGGCGCATGCGCGAACTCCACGCCGTAGAAGGGGGTCCGGCCGACGGACGCGATCCGTACGTCCGCGCCTTCGGGGCACCGGCGTCCCACTGCGGGGAGCCCCACGGGGATCCGGCCGGCGTGTCCAGGACGTCCCGGGCCGCTTCCTCGGCGTGCCCGCGCAGGGCGGCGGGCACCTTCGCGGAGAGCCGGACCGCGTACGGCTGCCGTCCGCTCACCGGCGCCTGCTCCGGCGGTGCCGGGGCGGGCTGCGGCCGGGTGCCGTGGGCGACGGCGCGGTCCCGGATGCCGTCCCGGAGTACGGCGGCCGTCTTGACGGCGGCCAAGCGGACCAGGTCCACGGTGGCTCGTTCAGGACGGCCCGGCACCGCCTCGCCGCCGGTGCGTCCCGACAGCCCCGCGCCCGGCAGGGCCGGATCGGCAGCGCCGTCGCCCACCGCGACGCCCGCGCCCTGTCCCGGCTGCGGCGGCCTCGGCCGACCGGCGGTTCTGCTCCACCGTGCCGACGTCGGTCGTCTGCTCCCGCCCGCGGCCGGTCTTCCGGCCCTGGGGGGACGGTTCCGGGCAGGGCTTGGGGCGGCGGGCACGGCGACGGGGTGCGGCCGGGGGCGGGAGCCCGGGCGGTCCGCGCGGCGCGCCGCAGGGCCCCGGGTGGTCAGGGCGTCGGCGGAGCGAGGCGGGCCCGCTCGTCCCGGCCCCGGCCCTGCGGCATCCGCCGGCGACGGCGCCGGGGGTTCGCCGTCCGGATCACCGGGATTCCGGAAGTTCGGGCGGAGAACGGAAACTTTTTCTGCCGGGAGTATTGCGATCCCTCGTCACTACCTGAATCATCCCCGTCTGAGAAATCGACCACAGTTCGATATTTCGAACCAGATCGGCCCTGGGCATCCGTGGTGCACGGCAGATCCCCGCACGGCTGCACGACGGATCCGCGCACCAAAGCACCTGTACCACCTGTGCCACCCCGTTTCGTCCCGGTGAGGTTCGCACCAGCGCATCCTGGCTCTTCGCACAGTCGGAGAGGCAGCGCGACGCCGTGTGGCGGTCCCCCGGCCGAGCCGCGATGGAGTACCCCCATGCCTGTGTCGAACGCCGGTTGCCGCCCGGGTGCTTCCCGCCCTCACGGGTGAGCGGCCGACGATGCCGCGCCGGAGCGGCGCAGGCTCGCCACCGCCGCCTTCCGGCGGGAACGGCCGAGCACATCGGCGTTCGGCTCTTTCGAGCCGGCACGGCGGCGGGCCCGCCGCACGCGGGTCTCCCGACGCCGACGTGCCTTCTTCCCGCAAACGCGTACCTGGCATCCCCAGGGAATCCCCCGCCATGGACCCGGTCGCCCGCCCGCATCGCAGAAGCCCGCTCGCAGCCGCCCTCACCACCACGGCCGCGGCGGCCACCGCACCGCTCACCGGCCCGCCGGCCGCCACGCCCGCGCAGGCGGCCCTCCTGGCCCGCGGTCACACGTCGCGCCGCACGATGCCCCCCTTCGCCCAGACCGGCGGCGCGCCCTTGCACGTCCACCACCATCCGCGGCTCGCCCCCTGCCAGGCCGGCGAGCCGTACACCCCCGACCGGTCCTTCCTCCTCGTCCGGACCACCGACACGAAAGGCACACCATGTCCTCCAACGTCAGCAGACGGCGATTGCTCAAGATCGCCGGAGTCACCGCCGCCGCCTCCGCCACCGGTCCCCTCGCCGGCGTCCCCGCCGCCCGGGCGGCATCCCTCCCCCCGGTCCGCGGCGACATCGGGACCAAAGCGCTCCCCTTCGGCCTCGGGCAGGTCCGGCTGACCGCGAGCCGGTGGCTCGACAACCAGAACCGCACAGCGGCCTACCTCCGGTACGTCGACGTCGACCGGCTGCTGTACAACTTCCGCGCCAATCACCGCCTGTCCACCAAGGGCGCGGCCGCCACCGGCGGCTGGGAGGCCCCCGACTTCCCCTTCCGCAGCCACGTCCAGGGCCACTTCCTCACCGCCTGGGCGCAGTTGCACGCCGTGACGGGCGACACGGCAGTCCGCGACAAGGCCCTGTACATGGTCGCCGAACTGGCCAAGTGCCAGGCCAACAACGGCGCCGCGGGCTTCGGCGCCGGATACCTCTCCGGCTATCCCGAGTCCGACTTCGCCGCGCTGGAGGCCCGTACGCTGAGGAACGGCAACGTCCCGTACTACACCATCCACAAGACGATGACCGGTCTGCTGGACGTGTGGCGGCACCTCGGCAGCACCCAGGCCCGCGACGTGCTGCTCGCCCTGGCCGGCTGGGTCGACACCCGCACCGGCCGGCTGAGCACCGCGCAGATGCAGGCCATGCTGGGCACCGAGTTCGGGGGCATGAACGCCGTCCTGAGCGACCTGTACCAGCAGACCGGTGACCCGCGGTGGCTCACCGCCGCCCGGCGCTTCGACCACGCCGCGGTGTTCGACCCCCTGGCGGCGAACCGGGACGCGCTGGCCGGACTGCACGCCAACACCCAGGTACCGAAGTGGATCGGCGCGATCCGCACGTACAAGGCCACCGGCGAGACGCGCTACCGGGACATCGCCACCAACGCCTGGAACATGTGTGTCACCGCGCACACCTACGCCATCGGCGGCAACAGCCAGGCCGAGCACTTCCGCGCTCCGAACGCCATCGCCTCCCACCTGACCGACGACACCTGCGAGAGCTGCAACACCGTCAACATGCTCACGCTCACCCGGGAGCTGTTCACGCTGACGCCGGACCGGGCCGCGCTCTTCGACTACTACGAACAAGCCTGGCTCAACCACATCATCGGCAACCAGAACCCGGCCGATCCGCACGGCCACGTCACCTACTTCACCCCGCTCAAGCCCGGCGCCCGGCGTGGTGTGGGCCCGGCGTGGGGCGGCGGTACCTGGAGCACCGACTACACCACCTTCTGGTGCTGCCAGGGCACGGGAGTGGAGATACACACCCGGCTGATGGACTCCGTGTACTTCCACTCCGGCACCACGCTGACGGTCAACATGTTCGTTCCCTCGGTGCTCACCTGGACGCAGCGCGGCATCACCGTCACCCAGACCACCACGTACCCGGCCGGCGACACCACGACCCTGCGGGTCACCGGCGAGGCCGGCGGGAAGTGGGTGATGCGCATCCGTATCCCCGGGTGGACGACGGGGGCCGTCGTCAGCGTCAACGGCACCGTGCAGAGGATCGCCGTGAACCCCGGCAGCTACGCGACGCTGGACCGCGTCTGGGCCTCCGGTGACACCGTCACGGTCCGGTTGCCCATGCGGACCGCGGTGCGGCCCGCCAACGACAACCCCGGCGTCGGCGCGGTCACCTACGGCCCGGTCGTACTGTCCGGCGACTACGGCGACACCGCCCTGACCGCCCTCCCGGCCCTGGACGTGTCCTCGATCAAGCGGACCAGCGCCACGGCGCTCGCCTTCACCGCCACCGCCGACGGCGCCACCGTACGCCTCGGGCCCTTCCACGACGCGCAGGGCCACAACTACACCGTCTACTGGAACACCAGTGGTGCCGGCGCGGTCCGCCTCGTCAACGCGGGCAGCGGCCTCGTGCTGGGCATCGACGGAATGTCGGCCGCCGACGGCGCCCGAGCCCTCCAATGGCACGACAACGGCACCGCCGACCACAACTGGGAAATGGTCCCCGACGGGAACGCCTTCCGGTTCCGCAACGTCCACAGCGGCAAGGTGCTCGGCGTGCTGGACATGTCCACGGCCGACGGCGCCCCCGTCCTCCAGTGGTCCGACAGCGGCACCGCCGACCACCGGTGGCTCCTTCTCGACCAGGGTGACGGCACGTACAAGATCCGCAATGTGCACAGCGGCAAGCTGCTCGGCGTGGAGAACGGCTCCACCGCCGTCGGCGCCTTCGCCGTCCAGGACCCGGACAACGGAACGGCCGACAACCGCTGGCGGGTCGTGCGCGGCTGACGGGGCCGCACCCGTGCCGAAGCCGGCCGCCGACCGGGACGCGGTCACTGCCCGCGACAGCGCGGGACGGTGGCGGCACCCTGCCCGCCGGCACCGCGCACGCACCGGCCTCAGCACCGACCGAGTACCGCTGTTCGGCGAGGACGACAGCAGCGGCTCGTCATGAGCCCGGCGGGACCGTGCCCGGCGGCGCGGCAGGGACGCGATCGAGGCCGCTCGTACGGCGCCGGCCCACCGGGCCGCGGATGCGGGGGATCGTGTCCAGCAGGGGCATGAGCTGGGTGACGTCGTGACGGTTTCCGCTGGTCACCGACACCGCAAGGGGCGTTCCGCGCCGGTCGGTGATCAGGTGGCGCTTGCCGCCGAGGCCGCCACGGTCGACCGGCGAAGGTCCGGTGTGAGCCCCGTTATGTTTTCCGCGGTCCTGCAAGAGGGCTGCTGGCCTCCGGGCCCGGCATGACTGTTGCCCCCTGTCGAACGGATGACCTGGGGGGTGG
>NZ_JBEXTV010000078.1:0-32074 GCF_040628835.1 Streptomyces sp. NPDC006134
GACCACACCCCCGCCGCGCCCCCCCAAAACCGGGGGGGCCCCGCCGCGCCCGCGCCGGCCACCGGCCACCGCCCCGCCCCGCCGCCCGCCCGGACGGCACTCCGGACACCAAGGAGAATCCGCAGCACCGCGAAGGTCTCACCATCGGTGCGCCGGGGCAGGCGCCCAGCGGGCCGGAACAACAGCGCAGTCCGCCGCCGAACTCACTGCGCGGAGCGGGCCGGGACCGCGCAGCGGACCACCCGGCCCCCGGCCGCCCGCCCCGCGCACCGGCGAACCTCCTCCCCGCACTGGTTCGACATGTGCCAACATAGACGCATGTCGAATACGAAGGTGCTGCCGCTGCCCGAGTCCGCCGACAGCCGGGAGGTGACGCCGTGCTGCCCGCCGCTGACCGAACGCCCGATGACCGCCGAGGAGGCCGAGACCGCCGCACGGATGTTCAAGGCCCTCGGCGACCCCGTCCGGCTGCGGCTGTTCTCCGCCGTGGCCTCACACCAGGACGGGGAGGCATGCGTGTGCGACATCTCCGACGTCGGCGTCTCCCAGCCCACGGTGTCCCACCACCTGAAGAAACTGAAGGAGGCCGGGCTCCTCACCTCCGAACGGCGCGGCACCTGGGTGTACTACCGGATCCAGCCACCGGTCCTCGCCGCCATGAGCAAGTTGCTGACACTGCCCACCACATCCTGACAACCACCAGACGAACAAAAACGGAACACCCTCGCGGCATCCGGCACGACGGCGCCCTTCACAAACACCACAGCCCAGCGACCGACCGGACACAGCCCGCCCGATGAACATGCACACATACCAGTGCCCGGAGAACCGGACGGAGCCCCGGCAGACCGGCAACGCCCTCACCCGAAAAGAAGACCGCACCCCAGCAGGCAGGAACGACTCCCGGCGAAGACACCCGCCACGACCACTGATTCAGAGCCCTGTTCCACCCCGCGCCACACACTCGGCACCCACGGCATCCGGCACAGGAAAAGCCATCGAGGCACTGAGCGCGACAACCGGACTGAGCGGAACAGAACCACACCTGCCACCACTGACCACCCTGCCCGGATCCACAGCATCCTCAGCCATCACCCTGATCGCCGACCTCGTCAGGTGGGCGAAGATGCACTGGCGGATCGAACACGACCACCGCGAACTCAAGCACGGCCTGGGCCTGGACCACTTCGAAGGCCGCACCTGGCGCGGCAGGCACCACCACGTCACCCTCGTCACCGCCCCCAGGCCTTCCTCACCCTCAGACACCCCGTCCGCCGCCCACCCGGCCACGGCCCCAGCCTCCGAGGTGGCCGCACACCGGCCGGCCGCGGTCGGCCTGCCCGCCGACAGCCTGCTCGGCGCATGGGCCGAAGCGAGCTGAACGGTGCGCATGCACAGCTCCACCCCCTACACAAGGCACCGGCGGCACCGACGGCGCTCATGGCGGCCACCCTGGTGCTCACCCACACCGCCCCCCTTGGACACAGCCCCTGCCCCTGTGGACCCAGACACCCGGCAGCGTCCTCGCCAGGTTCGGCACCGGCACAACCGCCACAGTCATGGACGCGCCCGGAGACTAACCGCCGTCCCCGACGACCGCTCCGCTACCCGACCAGAACATCAAGGCCACCGGAAGCCCCTCCCTACCGAACTCCCAGCCGACCACGCCGGCCACACTCACCCACCACAACCACAGCGACAGCTCCACCACCCCCGACACCAACCTCCGCTCCGCCCTGGTCACGACCGCAAGCTCCACAACCGGCGCAGTACTGGGCGAACCGCTCCTGGGCGTGGGGCGTGGTTCCCGGACCTGGCCCCATCCCCTGCCGGCCGTGATCCTGCTCGTCTCCGCCGCCAAGCCCGCCCGCCGCCCCTGACGTTGCCGAGGCACCACGCTGTTACTTCACGGACAGGAAGGCGTAAGCACACACTCAGTTGCCCAGCGACTCTGCGATCTGCGCTGCGGCCTCGCGGGCCGGGCGGCCGACACCGACGAACGCGACTGAGGCCGGGCCGGTCCCGCCCCCGTATCCGAGCAGGTGCGGTCACGGCTCACCCAGGGCGCAGGTGTTGCCGGTGAGGATGCGCCCGCGCGGGCCGCGCAGGTTCAGAGGGGCAAGGCAGACGAGAGCGGGACGGAAGCCGGTGCACCAGATGACCGCGTCCGCGCCGGTGTGGCTGCCGCCGTCCCACCGCGCACCGGCAGCGGCAAGCCCGGCGAACACCGGCTCCACGCGCAGGAGGCCGGCGTCACAAGCGGCACGGACGGGCGGCACGGCGACGAGTCGCCGAGCCAGGCCACCCCGCCGGTGCCGGCCCGGCCGGCAACAAGGACACAGCGGCGAGCGGCTGCAGCACCGAACAGCACACGGCCGTCGATGTCGTCCGGCAGGAACCGCGGCGTACGGCTCCCACGCGGGTGCCGTGCTGGACGGGCAGGTCATAGCGCCTCTCGCAGTCCGTGAGGTAATCCACCACGCGCCCGGCACCCGGACAGGTCTCGCCGGATCGGACAGGCATGAAGCGGTCCGGCAGCGAGGAATACCCGGCCGGGAAGAGCAGATACAGGAAGTCCCACACATGCTGCCGGGACCCGCCCGGCACCGCGCCGGCACCCAGAATCACGAAGTCGAGACCCTGGCAGTGCAGAGGGCAGCCGACGGCGAGCCCGCCTGGCCGTCGCCGGCCACCACCACGTCCGCGTGCCGTGTCACGGGGCCGTCGTCACCGCGTCGGCGGCGAACTTCCTGCGCCAGGCGAGCGCGACGTAGACCAGGCCGATCAGTACCGGGACTTCGATGAGCGGACCGACGACGCCGGACAGGGCCTGGCCGGAGGTGACGCCGAAGGTGGCGATGGCGACCGCGATGGCCAGCTCGAAGTTGTTGCCCGCCGCCGTGAAGGCGAGGGTGGCGGTGCGGTCGTAGGCCAGGCCCAGGCCCTTGCCGAGGAGGAAGGTGCCGAAGAACATGACCGCGAAGTAGACCAGCAGGGGCAACGCGATCCGGGCGACGTCCAGCGGCTGGGAAGTGATCGTCTTCCCCTGGAGGGCGAAGAGGACGACGATCGTGAACAACAGCCCGTACAGGGCCCACGGGCCGATCTTCGGCAGGAACTTCACCTCGTAGTCGGTGCGGCCCATCTTCTGCTCGCCGATGCGGCGGGTCAGGAAGCCGGCCAGCAGGGGGATGCCGAGGAAGATGACGACGTTCAGCGCGATGTGCCAGACGGACACGTCCAGGCCCTGGCCGTCGCCCAGGTTCATCCAGCGCGGCAGCAGATCGAGGTAGAACCAGCCCAGCAGGCCGAACGCGAGAACCTGGAAGACCGAGTTCAGCGCAACAAGCACGGCCGCAGCCTCGCGGTCGCCGCAGGCGAGATCGTTCCAGATGATGACCATAGCAATGCAGCGGGCCAGCCCCACAATGACCAGACCGGTGCGGTACTCGGGCAGGTCCGGCAGGAAAATCCACGCCAGCGCGAACATCACCGCAGGACCGATGGCCCAGTTAACGACCAGCGAGGAGACCAACAGCTTGCGGTCGCTGGTGACGCGGTCGAGCCGGTCGTAGCGGACCTTCGCCAGCACCGGATACATCATCACGAGCAGGCCGAGCGCGATCGGCAGGGAGATTCCGCCGATCTCGATCTTCGCGAGCGCGTCGTTCATCCCCGGGATCAGGCGGCCCAGTCCGAGACCGACGGCCATGGCCAGCAGGATCCACACGGCGAGATAGCGGTCGAGGGTGGAGAGCTTCTTGACGATCGAGTCGTCCCCGGCCGGTCCGGCGCCTTCGGCGGGGGCGGTGGTGGGCTCGGTGGAGGTCACGGGCAGGCCCTCTTGTTCTCGGCAGCGGTACGGGCGGAGGCGGCCAGCTCGGCGAACTGCTCGGAGAGCCCGGTCAGGACCTCGGGCTTGAGCTTGTAGTAGGTGAAGCGGCCGCACGGCTCGGTCTCCACGATCCCGGCCTCGCGCAGCACCTTCAGGTGGTTGGACAGGTTGGTCTGCTTGGCTCCGGTCTCCTCGACCAGGTGGGTCGTGCAGAGCGTCTCGCGCGCCAGCAGCGTCACGATCCTCAGGCGGAGCGGATCACCCAGCACCCGGATCACATCAGGATCGACTGAAGTCAGCATGCGCTGATACTCTCACATCATCGCCCGCTGATACCAGCGGGGGCTGAAGTCATGGGCGGCCGGGTTCCGCCCTGCGACGAGAGAGAACGATCACCATGGCCGACAAGCCGTCCGTCCTGTTCGTCTGCGTCCACAACGCCGGCCGCTCCCAGATGGCCGCAGCCTGGCTGACCCACCTGGCCGGAGACCGCGTCGAGGTCCGCTCCGCCGGCTCCGACCCCGGCGATCAGGTCAACCCGGCCGCCGTCGAGGCCATGGCCGAGGTCGGCATCGACATCTCCCGGGAGACGCCGAAGATCCTCACCATCGACGCAATCCGCGAATCGGACGTCTGCATCACGATGGGCTGCGGCGACACCTGCCCCGTCTTTCCCGGCAAGCGCTACCTCGACTGGAAGCTGGACGACCCGGCCGGACAGGGCGTCGAGGCCGTCCGCCCGATCCGCGACGAGATCAAGACCCTGGTCGAGGGTCTCATCGCCGAGATCGCTCCGGCGAAGCCGGAAACGACGGCGTGAGCGACATACGCGAGGCCGTCATCGTCGGCTCCGGCCCCGCCGGCTACACCACCACCCTCCACACCGCCCGCGTCCAGCTCATGCCCCTGCCGTTCGGCAGCTCCCTCTTCGTCGGCGGACCGCCGACCACCACGACCGAGGCCGAGAACTTCCCCGGCCTCCCCGCCGGTGCCGACGGCCCGGCCCTGACGGAGAACATAATGAGACCCGAGGGAAGTGCCCGTATGGTCGTGGCGAGCAGGGGCCGGTCCGGCGGCAGCCATTCGGTCGTCGCCAGATATGTGCTTCCCCCAGATCGCCGGCGCCAGCGCCGTCACACCCGAGGTGAGGAGTTGCCGGCCACTGTTCATGGCGCACCGTCCTCCGCAGTGAGGCACCTGACGCCGAAACAGCGGTAGCCGGGCAGAAGAATTGTGTTCACGTCACCGTTTCCCGAACGCAGAAGGCCGCGGTGATGCCTAGTCGAAAACGGCATCGCGCGTGCGCGAGCGCTTCAGTCCGAAGAATCCGCCGGTGCCCGCGAGGGCGAGCACGCCGTCCCACAGCCGGCCGGCCGCCTCACCGCGCGGCGCGGGCGAGATGACCGGGCCGAAGAACGCGATGAGTTCGCCGTCGGGGCCGGGTACGTGGATGACGGGCGTGCCGGCCTCGGTGCCGACGGGGTCCATGCCGGCGTGGTGGCCGGCGCGCAGCTCCTCGTCGTAGTCGGTGGTGCCGGCCACCTCGACCAGGTCCTCCGGCAGTCCCGCCTCGGCGAGCGCGGCGACCGTCATGTCCCGCTTCAGGCCCGCCTGCTTGAGGTGGATGAGGGCGTCCATGGCGTTGTGGAGGGGGCGCAGCACGTCCGTGCCGTACCGCTCCTCGGCGGCGATGCACACGCGCACCGGGCCCCAGCCGTCGATCATGCCCTGCCGGTACTTCTCCGGCACTTCCCGGTCCTGGTTGAGCACGGAAAGGCCCAAGGTGTGAAAGCGCGTCTCGATGGGCCGTACCTTTTCCACCTCCAGCAGCCACCGGGAGGTGATCCACGCCCACGGGCAGCGCGGGTCGACCCATGGTCGACGACGGTCTTCGCCTGCTGGGTGGAGGGCGTGCTGGTCATGGAGAAGATGGTCCTTCCGGTCGAATTCAGACCCGGGTGAATGGGCAATTTCCGCCGTCCTGCCGGAACTCGTCAACCAGAGAAAATACGAGGTCCCGGCAAGATAGATCACCGTGGAGCTGCAGCAGATGCGCTACGTGGCCGCGGTCGCCGAGACGAACAGCTTCACCCGGGCCGCGGAGCGCTGTCTGGTCGTCCAGTCCGCCCTCAGCCGCCAGATCGCGCGTCTGGAGCAGGAGCTGGGGGCGAAGCTGTTCGAGCGCACCACGCCCCGGGTGCGGCTCACCCCGGCCGGTGCGGCGTTCCTTCCGGCGGCCCGTCAGTGCCTGGAGGCCGCCGAGCGCGCGGCCGTCGAGGTCGCCGCGGCCGTCGGGGAGATCCGCGGGCGGCTCTCCGTCGGACTGACCCCGTCCGTCGCCGCCGTCGACATCCCGGGCGCGCTGGGCGACTACCGGCAGCGGTATCCGCAGGTGCGCATCAGCCTGCGGGTGGGGGCGAGCGACGACCTCGTCGAGCAGGTCAAGCGGGGAGCCATCGAGGTGGCCTTCCTGGGGCTGCCCACCACCGTGCGGCCCGCGGGGGTCAGCTGCCGCGAACTCGCCCGTGACCGGCTCGTCGCCGTCGTCGCCCCCGACCACCCGCTGGCCGACGAGCCGGCGATCGACCTGCGCCGGCTGTCCTCGGGGGTGTTCGTCGACCTGCCCGCGAAGACCGCCGGGCGCGCCCAGTCCGACCTGGCCTTCTCCGCCGCCGGCCTGACCCGTGACGTGGCGTTCGAGGTGACCGACGCGGATTTCCTGGCGCGGCTGGTCGGGCAGGGCCTCGGCGTGGCGATGCTGCCCGCCGCGTACGTGGCCCAGCTCAGCGGCGTCACGACCATCGAGGTCATCGACACCCCGGCCCGCGTCGAGTACATCATCTGGAGCCCGGGCAGCCGCACCCCCGCGGCCACGGCGTTCCTGCGCGGCCTCGGGGTGCCCGACGCCGAAGCCGCCGTGTGACAGCGGCGCGGCCGGGCATTCCCCGGCGCCTCACCGGCCATGGGCTCACCGGCCATAAGCCGAGCCTTCACAGGCCGTAGACGCGCAGGGCGGTGGCTTCGAGGATCTGCGGGTGGTCACGCGGGCCGGTCAGGTCGCGGGCCAGATCCAGCACCTCGCGGTACGCCGCTTGTGTCGTGCACACCGGCCAGTCCGAGCCGAACATCGTCCGGGCCGCGCCGAAGGCGTCCAGGGCGATGTCGGCGTAGGGGCGCACCCCGTCGGGTGTCCAGGAACCGGCGGCGGCCTCGGTGACCAGGCCGGACAGCTTGGCGACGGTGTTGGGCAGCGCGGCGAGGGCACGCAGGTGGGTCGCCCAGGGCTCTCGGCGGCCCGAGGCGACGGGGGGCTTGCCCAGGTGGTCCAGGACGAAGGTGAGATCCGGCAGCGTGGCCGCCACCTCGACGCAGGCGGGAAGCTGGTGGGGCAGTACCAGCAGCTCGTACACCAGCCCGGCGTCGGCGACGGCGGCCAGTCCCCGGCGCACGTCGGGCCGCAGCAGCCATCCGGGATCGGGTTCGCTCTGCACCGGGTGCCGGATGCCCTTCAGGTACCGCCCACCGGGCAGGTCCCGCAGCCGGGCCAGTTCGCCGGCGACGTCCGGGCGGGTCAGGTCGGTCCAGCCGACCACGCCGGCCACCAGCTCGTGCCCGGCGGCGAGCGCGAGCAGTTCCGGGGTCTCCTCCGGCACGGGGACCGTCTGGACGAGGACGGTGCGGTCGACTCCGGCGGCGCGCGCCTCCGGTTCCAGGTCGGCCAGTGCGAAGTCGCGGCGCAGCGGCAGCAGACGGGGCCCGGTGATCCAGTCCTGGTCGCGTACGGACAGGTCCCACACGTGGTGGTGCGCGTCGACGACGGTCACGGCGGCTCCTCGGTGACGTCGGGGACGGGGGCGGGGGCGGTCACGGCGGCTCCTCGACGTGACGGAAAGCGACGACGGTCACGGCGCCTCCGCGGGGACCGGCGCGTCGGCGGGCAGCAGCCCCGTGTCGCGCAGTTCCTGCCAGAAGGCGGCGGGCACGGTCGTGGCGAACTGGTCGGCGCAGTCGTGGACCTCCGCCGCCGACCGGGCCCCTGCCAGGACGCTCGCCACGGCCGGGTGTGCGGCGCAGAACGCCAGGGCGGCGGCGCGCAGGGTGGTGCCGTGCCGTTCGGCTGCGGACTTCAGCCGCAGGGCGCGGGCGAGCAGCTCGGCGGGCGCGGTGGTGTAGTCGTATCGCGCGCCGGGTCTCGGGTCCGCCAGCAGGCCGGAGTTGAAGGGTCCGCCGACGACCACGGAGGCACCCCGCTCACGGGCCGCGGGCAGCAGCTCGGTGAGCGCGCTCTGGTCGAGCAGGGTGTAGCGGCCGGCGCACAGCACCACGTCGATGTCGGTGTCGCGGACGAAGCGGGTGAGCATCTCCGTCTGGTTCATGCCGGCGCCGATCGCGCCGACCACGCCCTCGGCGCGCAGCCGCTCCAGCGCCGGATAGGCCTCGCCGAACGCCTGCTCGGCGTGGTCGTCGGGATCGTGGAGGTAGACCACGTCGACGCGGTCCAGGCCGAGCCGTTCCAGGCAGGCGTCGAGGGTGCGGCGTACGCCGTCGGCGCTGAAGTCCCATACGCGGCGGTGGGTGGCGGGCACGGCGAAGCCGTGTGCGCGGTCGTCGCCGCCGGCCGGGACGGGCTCCAGGCGGCGGCCCACCTTGGTGGAGACCGTGTAGGCGGAGCGGGGGTGGGTGCGCAGGGCCGCGCCGAGGCGGCGTTCGGACAGGCCGAGGCCGTAGTGCGGGGCGGTGTCGAAGTAGCGTACGCCGCGCTGCCAGGCGGCCTGGACGGCGGCGTGCGCCTGCTCCTCGCCGACCTCGGTGTACAGGCCGGCGATTCCGGCGGCGCCGAAGCCGAGGGCGCTGACCTCGACGGCGCTCCTGCCCAGCCGCCTCACCGGGGCACCGGGCGCGGGCGCAGTCCGTGCATGCCGCCGTCGACGGCGAGCGCGGTGCCGGTGGTGGCGCCGGACCGCGGACTCGCCAGATAGGCGATGGCACCCGCGACCTCGGCGGCGGTGACCAGCCGGCCGGTGGGCTGGCGGGCCTCCAGGGCGGCGCGTTCGGCGGCGGGGTCGGGCGCGGCGCCGAGCAGCCGGCCCACCCACGGGGTGTCGACCGTGCCGGGGTTGACGCAGGTGACGCGGATGCCCTCGTGGACGTGGTCGGCGGCCATGGCGAGGGTGAGGGAGTACACGGCGCCCTTGGTGGCGCTGTACAGGGCGCGCTGCGGCAGTCCCGCGGTGGCGGCGATGGAGCAGGTGTTGACGATCGCCGGGTGGGCGGAGGCCCGCAGGTGCGGCAGGCAGGCGCGGGCGGTGCGGACCATGCCGAGGACGTTGACGTCGAAGACGCGGTGCCACTCGGCGTCGTCGTTGTCCTCCACGGTGCCTTGGGCTCCGATGCCCGCGTTGTTGACCAGGACGTCCAGTCCGCCGAGGCGGGCGACGGCGGCGGCCACGGCCGCGCGGACCGAGCCGTCGTCGGTGACGTCGGCGCGGTACGGCAGGAGGGGCTCGGTGACCGTCGCGGGGTCCAGGTCGAGGACGGCGACCGTCGCACCGCGCCGGGCCAGGAGGTCGGCGGTGGCCCGGCCGATGCCGCTCGCGCCGCCCGTCACCAGGGCCTTGACGCCTTCGAAGTCGTTCATGCCGTGTGTCCTTCCCCCGGGTTGCCCGGTGTGCCGGGGTTCCCCGGTCCGGCCTCGGTGGCCCAGTAGGTGCCGCCGGGATGGGAGTACCGGGCGATCGACTCGGGGCGCAGGGCCGCCGAGAAGCCCGGTGCGGTGGGTGCGGTGTAGTGGCCGTCGCGGATCACCGCCGGGTCGAGGAAGTGCTCGTGGAGGTGGTCGACGTATTCGACGGCCCGGTCGTCGGTGGTGCCGGAGAGCGCCACGTAGTCGAACATGGCCAGGTGCCGGACGAGTTCGCACAGGCCGACCCCGCCGGCGTGCGGGCACACCGGCACGCCGAACCGGGCGGCGAGCAGCAGGATCGCGAGGTTCTCGTTGACGCCGCCGACCCGGGCCGCGTCGATCTGGACCACGTCGACGGCGCCGGCCTGCAGCAGTTGCTTGAAGACGATCCGGTTCGGGGCGTGCTCGCCGGTGGCCACCTTCACGGGCGCCACGGCGCGGCGGATCGCGGCGTGGCCGAGCACATCGTCGGGGCTGGTGGGCTCCTCGATCCAGTACGGGTCGAACGGGGCGAGGGCCCGGGTCCAGCGGATCGCCTCGTCGACGTCCCAGCGCTGGTTGGCGTCGAGGGCCAGGCGGATGTCCGGGCCGATCACGGAACGGGCCAGGCGGCAGCGCCGGATGTCGTCGGCGAGGTCCGCGCCGACCTTCAGTTTGATCTGACGGAAGCCGTCGGCGACGGCCCGTTCGGCGAGCCGGGCCAGCTTGGCGTCGTCGTAGCCGAGCCAGCCGGGGGAGGTCGTGTAGGCCGGGTAGCCGGTCTCCAGCAGGTGCCGGGTGCGCTCGGCGGCGCCCTTTCTGCCACGGGTGAGGAGGTCCAGGGCCTGGTCGGGGGTGAGCGCGTCGGTGAGGTGGCGGAAGTCGATCTGGCCGGCCAGCCACTCGGGGTCGGCTTCGGCGAGCAGCCGCCACAGGGGCAGACCGGCCCGCCGGGCGGCCAGGTCCCACACGGCGTTGGTGACGGCGCCGATCGCCATGTGCATCACGCCCTTCTCGGGGCCGAGCCAGCGCAGCTGACTGTCGCCGGTCAGCGCCCGGTGGACGCTGCCGGGGTCGGCGCACACCTCGTCGACCGGGCGTCCGACCACATGCGGGCGCAGGGCCTCCAGCGCGGCCACCTGGACCTCGTTGCCCCGGCCGAGGGTGAAGGTGAAGCCGTGCCCCTCCGGCGCGCCGTCGGCGTCCGTGCGCAGGACGACGTACGCGGCCGAGTAGTCGGGGTCGGGATGCATCGCGTCGGAGCCGTCGAGCTCGCGCGAGGTGGGGAACCGGATGTCGTAGGTGTCGAGGGCGGTGATGCGGGCGGGGGTGGCGGACACACGGCTCCTCGGGGACGGGTGACCAGGTGCCGCATACTTATCAGACCAATCTCGGCCGACAACACCCCCCGGAGGGAATGTCGGCGGGTTTCCATCCCCAGTGGTCGGACCACTGCTCCGGCCAGACTGCGGCGACCGCGACCGGAGGAGTGGCATGGACGAGACCGTGGCCCGGACGGAGAGCGGCGCCGTTCCGGGCGGGGGCACGGTGCCGCAGCGCGCGATGGAGCGGATCAAGGCGATGATCGCCGAGGGCGTGCTGGAGCCGGGACAGCGGCTGCCTGCGGAGCGCGACCTCGCGGCACGCCTGGGCATCTCCCGCGGCTCGGTGCGCGAGGCGATCCGCGCCCTGACGACGCTGGGGGTGCTGCGGGCCCGGCACGGCTCGGGCGTCTACGTCACGGCGCTGGAGGCCGGCGACCTGCTGGAGACCTTCGGCGTCGTGGCCGGTCTGTCCCGCGGCCCGCGTCTGGTGGAACTGCTGGAGGTGCGCCGCGTCCTGGAGTCGGCGGCGGCCGCGCTGGCCGCCGCCCGCATCACGCCGGGGCAGCTCGCGCAGGTGGAACGGCATCTCGCGGCGATGAGCACCACCGCCGACCCGGAGGAGGCCCTCACCCACGACCTGGCGTTCCACCGCGAGATCGCGGCGGCGGCCGGCAACGAGACCATGGCCGCGATGCTGGAGGGCCTGTCCTCCCGCACCGTCCGCGCCCGCGTGTGGCGCGGCCACCAGGACGAGGAAGCCCTGGACCGCACACGGCGTGAACACGCCGCGATCCACCGCGCGCTGGCCGCCCGCGACCCGGAGGCGGCCCGGACCGCGGCGGCCGCCCATGTGCGCGGCGTGGAGGAGTGGCTGCGGGCCCGGCTCGCGGAGTGAACCGGCTCCGCACCTGAGTGACGGCGCCGGCCTCCGCCGGTTCCCGGACGCGCCGCTGCCCTTCGTACCGGGCCGGGCCGGCTCGCCGTACGCGGCGGCGACGACCTCGGTGATCGTCGGCCCGCGCGCGGCGGCGGCCCGCTGCGCACGAACCACGACGTGAGCAGCTCGTGATCGTCGGCCCGCGCGCGGCGGCGGCTGAACCGGTGGGGCCCCGGACGGCGGTTCCTGTAGTCCGAACGGGGTCGGCGGTGACCGCCGTCGCCGTCTGGAAGCCGGCGCACGATGAGAAATGCTTTGGTGGGACGGCGTTCTGGTGAGCATGCTGTTTTCATGCTCACCGACACACAGATGGAGGCCTTCGTCGAAGACGGCTTCGTCCGGATCGAGGGCGCCTTCCCCGAAAAGACCGCGGACGAGTGCCGCGAGATCATCTGGCGGGACCTCGACGCCGACCCCGCCGATCCGGCCACCTGGCCGCGACCGGTGGCGGCACGCCCGGACTACGCTCAGGCACCGTTCGAGGCCGCGGCCAACACGCCGCGTCTGCACGCCGCTTTCGACGACCTCGTGGGCAAGGGGCGATGGCTGCCGCGCACCAGCCTGGGCGGCTTCGTGATCCGCTTTCCCGGCGACGAACCGGCCGTCGTCGACGGGTGGCACGTCGACGTGAGCTTCCCGGCCCACGACTCCGACCCGGACGACTACATGACCTGGCACGCGAACGTCGAGTCCAAGGACCGCGCACTGCTGATGTTCTTCCTGTTCTCGGACGTCGGAGACGACGACGCACCGACCCGTCTGCGCGTCGGTTCCCACCTGGACGTGGCACGGGTACTGGAGCCGGAGGGCGAGGACGGCCTGGACGCCAGAGAGCTGGCCCGGCGCGCGGAAGCCGCCAGCGGGCATCGTCCCACGGCTCACGCCGTGGGACGAGCGGGTGATGTCTACCTGTGCCACCCGTTCTTGGTGCACGCCGGCCAGCCGCACTCGGGAAAGGCACCGCGTTTCCTCGGCCAGCCGAAACTCAGCCCGGCCGGGCCACTCCGGCTCGACCGTGCGGACGGGGGTTTCTCCCCGGTGGAAAACGCCATCAGGCGAGGCCTTGGGAGGTGACTTGGTCGACCGCAGATCGTGCAGGACGGTTACGGGCCGTCGGCGAACTCGAGCGCCTTGCCCGCACCGTCGGGCACGAAGCCGCCTACGCCACCGAACCCGATGGGCTTCCCCCCTTCCGGAGACCCATCGGCAAGAGCCTCGGCATCAGCGCGGACGCTGTCCGCTCGCTGCTGATCCGCCACCAGCTGCGTCACCGAAGCCCGCACGGCACGTCATTCACCGGGCCCTCACTGCTCGTCCTGCCGCACTTTCCGGAGCAAATGCAGCAGCGGGCTCTCGCGTGCACCCGGCGCTGGATCGCCGGGGAGGAACCTCGCGCGGCCGAGGCAGAGCGGTACCGCGCGCACGGTGGTCCGCTGGAGTCTCGGGGGCTGATCCAGCAGGGGCCGGGAGGACGGTCCGTCGTCTACGTCCATGTTTCAGAAGTGACGGGTGGCCTCGTGGAGCACTTCTCCAGCGCGGATCACGAAGGCTTCGCAGACGCGTTCCGCTGCCTCGCCTCACCTCACCTCACCTCACCTCACCGGAGCATGTCGGCTTTGTCGGCGCGGATGCCGTGTGCCGGCTCCTCCAGCGGTCGTACTGGCCCGCCGGCAGTCCTCCACGAGGCCGACGAAGTCAGCGCACGCGTCAAGGAGGCGTCGATGGTTCCGCTCACAGTCGGCGCGGGCCGCGGACAGGGACACGTTCTTCTCCTGGCAGCGGTGGGCGGCCACCGCACCAAGCAGCGTTCCGGTGACGGCAAGGGCAGCCGCGACGATCCCCGATACGGGGGCGGCCCACCACCTGCAGGAAGAAACAGGCTGAGCGGGAATCGACCGTCGTACGGACATCAATCGTACGGACATCAATGGTCAACGATTGGATTAGTAGCGACCGTTCCGGTACCGACCGGAACTTTTTGGGCGCGCGAGTACACGCTCGGGGCTGCTGGACAGATGGCCCCTGCCACCGTGTTTCGAGCCTCTACGCACAGCGCCTCGTCGTTCACGGCGACGGGCAGCACCTCCACGTCGGTGATCGACGGGAACGGCAACTCCCCCAGCCGGAACATCACTTCTTCCACGGCCGGACCGTCAGCCGTACCCCACCCGGTACGGAGCGATTCCGGGCAACTTCCCCATGGTCCGCTCACCCGACAACAGTCACTCAGCGCGCATGACTCACGGAAAGTGAGACAGAACCCGTTCCCGTGCTCAGAGCCATTGCCATTCTCCGTCGGCCCTACGAGCGGAGGACGGTTCTCGTGTCGCGCTGCGGCGGACGGTCCGGGCCCCGTCCGGCCCGGACCGTCCTCCCGGTCACCAGTCCAGCGGCAGCGTGGCGAGGTACCGGTCGAGCAGACCGGAGATGATCCGGTGGTCGCGGAGCGAGGGGTGCCAGTCGCAGCCGAGCCGGTCCAGGCCAGGGTCGTCGTAGTACCAGTAGCCGACCCGGTCGTCCCCGCGCGCGTTGCGGTCCCTGACGATGCCCCGGGCGGTGTCGGCGAAGGCGGTGCCGGACACCAGGGTGGCGCTGACCACCAGGAACGTCCTGCTTCCGTAGCGGGCCCGCAGCTTGTCGAGGAAGCCGTGATAGGCGCTCGTGTAGGCGGCGATCAGCTCGCTCTGTGTGGCCCACGGCTCCCCCGGGTGGAGCGGGGTCGAGAAGTCGTTGATGCCGAGCCCGATGACGACGACCTGCGGCCGCCAGCCGCGCGGCTTCTGCCAGACGTCGCCGACGACGTTCAACAGGGCCCGGTCGTAGTAGGTGCGGTAATCGGTGCCGGGGTCGCCGCCGTTGTAGTTGCGGACCATGCCACGGCCGGAGAACGCGTTCTGCTGGTAGTCGGCGTCGAGCTTCCGGGCGGTGAGGGCGCCGAAGGCGAGGTCCGCGTTGCTGTTCCGGTCGACTCCTCCGTTGGCCGAGCAGTCGCGCGTGCCCGAGACGTTGCCGTACCCGGCGGTGAAGGAGTCGCCGATGAACTCGATCTGTCTGCTCCGCGCCGCGGGGGCGGCAAGGATCTTCCCTCCCCGGGCGGCGACGAACCCGCCGAAGCGGCCGGCGGCCCACGGGCTCTCCGTCCGTTTGACGAGCCGCACGGTGTGCTCGGTGTCGGCGAGGCCCTTGACCCAGGACGTGGTGCGCCCGGGAGTCACCAGCGTGCTGACGGTCGTTCCGTCGATCTGAACGTCGTAGTCGTTGGCGGAGTCGTCGAGCACGATCCCGACGCCGGTGCCGCGGAACCGGCCTTCGAAGGCGATGCCGGGCCAGGTGTACTGCACCGAGCCGTCGGCCGCCTGCTTGACCCGGCCCACCGTCCGGAACCCGGCGAAGGCGGCGGACGGCAGGGAGCGGTGGGCGACGGACGCCTGGGAGGGAGCGGCCGCGGCGGCGGTCACGCCCACGGTGACGCTCGCGGCGGCGGCCGTGAGCAGTGCCCGCCGGGAGAGAGGGGGAACGGTGCGCATGAGCGGTCCTTCCGGGATCGGGAGAGCTGCACGTGCGGTGATGCGGGAGCGCTCCCATCATGACCGTGCCGGTGCGGCATGGGGAGTGGTCGGTGGCGACGGGTACGGAAGACGCTGGTGTGGTGGCCGAGAAGGCGTCGCTGCCCCGCCGCCACGTCGGCAAGGTCGAACACCATGCCACCGCCGTGGCACCGGCCGGCCGGGAAGAAGGCGGTCGACAAGCGCCTGCCCGACACCGGGCCCAGGCTTCGCGAGCTGTGCGCGAACTCCAGGCCGAGCACAGAACGGTGCTGGTCGCAGTCGATCAGCCGGTCCCGGTCGGAGCTCTGCCACTGGCGGTCACGAGGGACATGGGCTGCCCGATCGCCTACCCGCCCGGGCTGACGATGCAGCGGACCACCGACCTCTGCCCGAGCGGGGCCAGGACCGGCGCGAGGGACGCGTTCGTCATCGCGGACGCGGCCCACGCGATGCCGCACACGCTGCGCGCGGTCGGCCGACGGTGAGGACAGGACGATCGCCGAGCTGAAGAAGATCGTCCGTTTCGACGACGGCCTTGCGGGCGAGGCCCCAGGGATGCGTACCGGCTGGACGGCCTGCTGATGCGGATCCATCCGTCGTCGGAGCGGGTGCCGGCCGGCGCCGGTGGCGAGGAGGGCACGCGCGCGTGATGGTGTCGGCGAGATGGAGCAACGCCTGACGGTGAGTTCTGGGAACGCTCGAGCGTGCTCGACTGCAGAACCGTCGGCGAGATGTGGTAACACCGTGATCTGCGCAGCCCGTCGGCCGGAGCAAGCCTGCCTTGCCCCGGCCGACCGGGTGGTGACTCCCGAGAACGCTCAATCCTGTGTCTTTGCGGCCAGGAAGGTGCTCAGGCTGTCGAGGAGCATGGTGCCGCCCTGCTCGGCCATGTCGCGTTCCTCGGCGGTGTCGCAGGTCTGGTGGAGCACAATCCGTGTGTGCTGGTCGTCCTGCTCGTCGAGTTCCATGACCATGGTGGCGGGCTCGGACTTGCCGGGTACGTCCATGCCGGTCACCAGGCGGCGATTCTCGGCGACCTCGAGGCAGGAGCCGGTCAGCGGGAACTGCCCGCCGTCGGGGGTGACCATCGTGGCCTTCCACGCTCCGCCCGGCCGTACATCCATCTCGACGGAGCCGGCAGCGGCTCCTGCCCACTGGGCGTACTGCTCGGCGTTGGTCCACGCCCGCCACACCATCGCCGCAGGAGCGTTGAGCGTTCGGGTCAGCGTGTAGGCGAAGCCATCGGCCGCGGCGGTCTGCTCGGTGCTCATGTCTCGTCTCCTCGTCTTGTCGTCTCGCCCGGTCGGGCTGTCGCATCTGTAGCCGCCTGTGGGCACGGAAACCCATCGACATCCGCCTACCGCAGTCCGAGGTGTTCTCGGCGCTGACCGACACATGGTCTCGGAACTCACCGAACATGGCCACGCGTGGACCCGCCGGTCCTGTCATAGCTGTGTCAGAGCCTGCGTCTGAGCTTCATTGACCAGACCGGACACAGCCGGTTCGGCGGGGTCTGGCGGGGCCGGGGCGGTCAGTCGGGTTCGGTGGTGCCGGAGGCGGCGCGGGGCCGGTTGCGGGCTCCTTCTTGAGGTCGCCGACGCGGTAGAGGAGTTCGCCGCCGCATTTGCCGACCGGGACCGGGGCCGCCGCCGACGGCGGCCACTCCCACCCGGGGGCACGCACCATGATGCGGAGCGCACGCCGCTCCGCCACCGCGCGCCATCTCCACAGAGGGTGACGGTGCGCGGTGCGACGGGAGGAGAGATCCCTCCTCCCGGCTACCGCGTCGGGCGCCGGTGGAACGGTGGCCGGCGCGGTCAAGGGGAGCGTCGGAGACTCGGGGCCGGCCAAGGGTTGCGCTCCGGCGATGTGGACGTCTGCGTGCGGGGACGGTGGAGGTGGAGGTGGAGGTGGTCAAGGGGGGCGCACTGAGAGGCCATCTCATTTGGCTGTACAACTGAACGTGCGCCGGTAGGTCTGCGGGCTGACGCCGGTGGTGCGTTTGAAGCGGTCACGGAAGGTGGTGGGTGAGCCGAAGCCGACCTGGCTGCCGATGCGCTCCACGGAGTGCTCCGTGGTTTCCAGCAAGTACTGTGCTTGGCGGACGCGGGCCCGGTGGAGCCACTGGAGCGGCGTGGTGCCGGTCTGGTCGCGGAAGCGCCGGATCAGGGTTCGGGTGCTGGTTCCGGCCCGTTCGGCGATGTCGGCAAGGGTGAGGTCGCGGGTCAGGTTTTCCTGTAGCCAGGTGAGCAGCGTCTCGAGCTCGGAGCCCTGCGGTGTGGGTGCGTGGTCGTAGACGATGAACTGCGCCTGCCCGCCCTCTCGTTCGAGAGGCATCACTGACAGGCGGGCGGCGTCGGCGGCGACGGCCGAGCCGTAGTCACGGCGGATCATGTGCAGGCACAGGTCCATGCCCGCCGCGGCGCCGGCCGAGGTGAGCACCTGGCCGTTGTCGACGTAGAGGACGTCCGGGTCGACGTCGAGGTCCGGGTGGGCGGCAGCCAGCAGACCGGCCGCGCGCCAGTGGGTCGTGACGCGCAGTCCGTCGAGGAGCCCGGTGTCAGCCAGGGGGAAGGCACCCACGCAGATGGAGGCGATCCGGGTGCCGTCGGCAGCGGCCGACCGCAGCGCGTCGTGCACGGCGGGAGGGAGTGAGGCAGCGAGATCGGCGACGCCCGGCACGATGATCGTGTCCGCGCTCTGAAGGCCCTCCAGGCCCCAGGGGGCACGCAGGGTGAAGGCTCCGGCGTCGACCTCGTCGCGCTCGGCGCACACCCGTACCTGGTAGCCGGGCCGCCCGTCGGGCAGGCGGGTCCGGGAGAAGACCTCGATCGGGGTGGACAGGTCGAACGGGATCACCTGATCCAACGCGAGCACGGCAACCGTATGCATGGCCAGAACTTACCTCCCCACCAGCTTGACGGTCCTGGGCCGCCCTTCCGGAAGGCCCACGTCATCGCAGTCCACACCCTTCAAGGAAGTGTTGGCACTATTCCGTTGCAACCTGTCACCAGTGCCACTGGGCGAGCACCCAGGAAACCGGTTGACTTCGGAGCGTCCCGATGGAAATCGACGCCGGAGGAACCCCACACCCATGCACACCCAGGTCGTCCTGTTCGATGGCTTCGACCCGCTCGATGCCATTGCCCCCTACGAGGTCCTGTACGCCGGCGGCTCGGCGACGGACGGCGCGGTGACCGTCGAGCCGGTCACCGCAGAGGGCCCTCGCGAGGTCGTCAGCGGCACCGGAGGACTGACGCTGCGCGCCGTCGGCGCCCTCGACCTGGAGCGCGCCGACATGCTTCTGGTACCCGGCGCCTCCGGCCGCGTGGGCGAACCCGGCGAGGCCCCGGAAGAAGAGGTGGGCGCCGGCGAGCGGAAGCAGGACGAGTTCATCCCGGTGCTGCTGGGCCGCACGCTGACCACCGAACTCCCTGCGCTCCTCAAGCAGGCAATGGACGACCCGGACATCACTGTCGCCACCGTCTGCGGCGGCTCGCTCGTCCTGGCCGTGGCCGGCCTGCTGGAGGGACGTCACGCCACCACCCACCACATGGGCCTCGACATGCTGGGCTCCACCGGCGCCCACGCGGTCCGCGCCCGCATCGTGGACGACGGCGACCTGATCACCGGCGCCGGCGTGGCCTCCGGTCTCGATCTGGGTCTGTACCTACTGGAGCGCGAGGTGGGCCCCCGCGTCGCGCAAGCCGTCGAAGAACTCATCTCCCACGAGCGGCGCGGCACCGTCTGGCGCGCGCAGGGTCCGACGCCCACCACTCTCTGAGCGTCCGGCCCTTCGCAGACCAGTCGCCCACCATCCCCCTGCACAAGCAGGAAGAACATCAGCATGTCCGTCGAAGGCACCGTCGCCGTCGATCCGGTCACCGTCTCCGCGAGCATGTTTCCCGCAACGCCGCGCCCTCGCCGACGCCTGACTGATCGCCTCGGTCCTGCGACCGCGACGGCCGCCGGCGTGCTGACACTCCTGTTCCTGCCCACCCTGGACCGCGCTCTGGCCGAGACGTCGGTGCTCGTGCTGCGACAGCTCGACCGCGGCGATCCGGCCCGCCCCAGGAGGAAGAAGTCATCCCCTCATGAACCTTGTGTCACCAGTGATCGTCGGCATCGTCTACTGCCTGCTGATGTCCCTGATCAAAGAACCGCACCGACGCCACTTCAACGCGATCATGGTGGGCGGAGCCGGCGCCGCCTATCTGAGCGGAGGCGGCTTCGGCCCGTGGGAGCTCCCATTCGTCGCACTCACGGCCTACGTCGCCTACCGCGGTCTGGACTCCTGGGCCTTCATCGGCGTCGGCTGGCTGCTCCACACGGCCTGGGACATGGCCCACCACCTCAAGGGCAATCCGATCCTGCCGTTCCACCACGACGCATCTCTGGCCTGTGCCATCTGTGATCCGGTCATCGCCCTGTGGTGCTTCCGCGGAGGGCCTTCCCCGATCGCGCTCGTCCGCCGCCGGTTCCGGCCCGGCCGGACAGCAGACCACGCGCACGATCACGTCTCCGCCCCCTCCTGACCGGACCGCACCGGCACCCGACGGCGTCGACGAGACCTCGCGGATCGCCGTCCAGGACCAGCGCAGCGAGGCGCTGGTGGCCCTGGCCCGTACGCAGTTGGCCCACGCCCGGGAACCGGGCTCACCAGAGCTCGCCGACGCGGCCGGAGGACCGTCGAAACGCTGCGTGCCCGCACCTTCCTCGACATGGCCGGCGACACGGCGCTACACCGCCCACGGACGTCCCCGCCGACCTCGCCGAGCGCGAAACCGCCCTCCCCGACCGGCGGCGCCGCCTGCGTACGAGCACCGTACGCGACGCCGGGTTCCGGTCGGCGCGTCGCGCGGTCGAGCGGCACCTCACGGACGTGTGGCGCACGATGGCCGCCCTGTCCCCCGCCACCGCGGCCTACGCGGCCGTCCGGCAGACACAGCCGCTCGCCCACGCCGATGTCGCCGAGCTGCTGCGCACGCGGCGTCCGGCCGCGGGCGGCCAGGTCGTCGTGGTCGACCTGTTGTTCCCCGACGACGAGCACCTCGTCTTCCTCGCGGCGAGCGGCACCGACGCACGTACGCGTCGCCACGTCCCGGGTCGGCCGCACCCGCCTGGCCAGGTTCGCCGCCGCCAACTTCGGTTCGGTCTCCCGGGTCCGGGAACTCGCGACCGGCCTGGAGGACCTCTTCCACCACGAGTTCTCCGAGGTCGTCGCGCCCTTCGCGGACCTCTGCGAGCCGGGGGACACCCTCGTCGTGTGCCCCGCGGGGCCGGTCCACGACATCCCGCTCGGCGCGGTCCGGCTGGGACAAGACATGTTCCTCGCCCGCAACCCGCTCGTCATCAGCCCGAGCGCGTCGCCGCTGGGCTCCAGGGGACCACTGGAGGAAAGAAGCGGCGGACGGGACCGCGCGGTGTTCGGCGACCCGACCGGCGACCTCGACGGGGCCCGACGCGAGGCACGTGAGCTGGGGCAGGAACGGGGTGTCCCGGCCGGCCTCGGCGAGCGGGCCGCAGCCCACGCCCTGCTCGACTCGCTCTCCTCGGCAGGCACCGTCCGTGTCGCGGCGCACGCGTCCTTCCGGCCCGGCGATCCGCCGGCCTCGGGCATCCGGATGGCCGACCGTGTGGTGACCGCGCGGGAGATCCTCGGCATCCGGACCGCGCACCTCGGCCTCGTGACGTTGTCGGCCTGCGAGAGCGGTCTGTACCACGCGGGCCGCTCGGAGGGACTCCCAGGGACTGCTGCGCGCCCTGCTGTTCGCGGGGGCCCGCTCCGTGCTCGTCAGCCTGTGGAAGGTCCCGGACAGGTCGGCGTACCGCGTCATGACGCGGTTCTGCGCCGCCCTCGACAGCGGTGACTCGAAGGCCGTGGCCCTACGGTCTGCCGCACCGGCGGTCCGCGAGGAGGACGAGCCGCTCGGCCGCTGGGCCGCCTTCGTCCTGGCCGGTTCCTGGATGTGACGCACGCTCGGACACACGAGAAGAACGAGGAGAGCACACATGGATGGCGACTTCGCCCTGAACGGCTCCGGCTTGGACGACTTCGCCCTGGTCGAGGAGTTCACCCTCGACGTGGACGAGCAGGAGCCCGGCCGGTCCGAGTACACCGCCTCGGAGGAGCGGACCTTGAGACTGCCGGGCTACGAGAACCGCGTTGGGGTCGCGATCCGGGCACCCGAACCCGCGGCCGAGCCCGGCCCCGGCCGCGCCGCCTACGACATCGCTCCGATGCCCGTAGTGCACGCCCACCCCGGATGCCGATTCGTCTGGTCGCGGCTGGTGGTCGATCCGACGGCCTCGCCAGGCGCGGTCATCCACGACATGGTCCCCGACCAGGTCGAGGACACCGCCGTCGAGGGGGAGACCCGGGTCGGTGCCGGGCTGAGGTTCGCCACGGTGCTCAACAGCGTCGACATCACGGCGCCGCCAGAGCTGACCCGGCGGCGGACCGTCCGCCTCCCGACCGTGACCGCCTCCGGGACCGGCTTCCCCAAGACCTACTGGGACTTCACCGCCAAGGGCGGCGACTGCCTGCACGCGAACCGGGAACTGCGACTGCTGGTGAGCGTGCCCGCCGGGACCCCGGTCGTGGGTTCGTTCGCGGTCCGGGCACGGCTGCGCGTGCCGGGGCTGCGCAACCTCGTGCCGGTACGGAAGAAGGGCGGCCTGGATTCCACCGTGGTCCTGGTCCCGGGGCCGGCCGGAGCGTGAACCCAGGCGCCGTCTGCGCCCCGACGACCACGCCCGCCGTCCGGTTCCACGGCTACCGGCTGGCCGACGACTACGCCGCGGCCGGAGCTACCGGCCGCCCGCCCTGCGGCGGAGAGATCCAAGACACCGGGACCGGCTTGCGCATCACCCGGTCCGTGTGCATCCGGCCCAGGACCTCCACCGGCAGTCCGGCCAGAAGGTGGGCCATGCGCGGGACGTCGTATCCGGCGCCGAAGACGATGAGGATGCCGCGGTCGCCGGCGTGCCACCGGCCCGTCTCGATCAGGTCCGTGACCACCCGGCGGATCCGGGCGGCGATGACCTCGGCGATGTCGTCGGCCGGGCCGAGACGGACGGCGTCCAGGAGCCGGCACCAGGAGGCGCGGCCCGGTGCGAGGGCGGCGACGGCAGCCGGTGGCCCGGTACACGAGGTCCGCCGCGCTGGTGCCCCGAGGGAACCGGACGGAGCACGCCGCCCTCCTCACCTACGAGTCCACGGGAGGGATCGAGCGAGTGAGTACAGACGCGGACGTCATCAGGCCGCTTCCCGAGGCGCTTCGGGCGCATGCCCGGCGGCTCGGGGAGAAGGTCGCCTTCGAGGACCGCCGTACGCGGCTGACCTACCGGGACCTGGAGCGCAGGACCGCGCGGCTGGCCGGCCACTTGGCGGGGGCCGGTCTGGCACGGGGTGAGCGGGTGGCCGTCCTGCTCGGCAACCGCGTGGAGGCGGTCGAGAGCCTGCTCGCCGTCACCCGGGCGAGCGGGGTGGGCGTACCGCTGGACCCCGGGATCGCGTGGGCGGAGCTGGACCGCCTGCTGGACGACTGCGGTGCGCGCGTGCTCATCACCGACGAGGCCCGGCTGCGGCGCCGGCGGGGACTGCTGTCCCGTCCCGGGCTGATCGTGGTGGCGGCCGGGGGCGGTGAGGAGGACGCGGCCATCGCGTCGTCCGAGGATTCCGGCCCGCCCTCGGACGGGGCCGGGGCGGCGAGCGACGCCCTGCGGTACGAGGTGCTGGCGGGTACGGACGGGGGGACGCCCGCCCGGGACGATCTCGGGCTGGACGAGGTGGCCTGGCTGCTCTACACCTCCGGGTCCTCCGGCACTCCCAAGGGGGTTTTGTCCACTCAGCGCAACCGCCTGGCGCCGGTCGCGGCGGGTCTCGTCGGCGTCCTCGGCCTGTCGGAACGGGACCGGGTGCTGTGGCCGCTGCCCCTCCACCACGCCATGAGCCAGGTGGTCTGCGTCCTCGGAGTGACCGCGACCGGGGCGAGCGCCATGCTCCCGCCCCGGTTCTCGGTGGCGGAGGTGCTCGGCGAACTGCGCCGTACGGACGCCCCCTACACCCTCCTCGGCGGGGTGCCGACGACGTACTCGGCCCTGCTCGACGCCGTCCGGAGCGAGGAGGGCGGGACGGGCGGCCGCCGGCTCGGGACGCCCGCGCTGCGGGGCTGCGTCAGCGGAGGCGCCTCGGCGGGGCCCGAGTTCCGCAGGTCCTTCGAGGCGATCTGCCGCGTCCCCTACCTGGAGCACTACGGCAGCACCGAGGCGGGCCCGGTCACCATGGCGGCGCCGGGCGACACCTCGGCGGCCGGGTCGTGCGGCCGGGTGCTGCCCGGCACCCGGGTCCGGGTCGGCGCGGGCGCGGACGGGCAGGACACCGGCGAGGGCGAACTGTGGGTGAGCGGGCCCGGGGTCATGGTGGGCTACCACGGCAGGCCAGAGGCCACCGCCGAAGTACTGCGCGACGGCTGGTTCCGCACCGGGGACCTGGCCCGGATCGATGCCTCCGGCGAGCTCGTGATCACCGGCCGGACGAGTGAGCTGATCATCCGGGGCGGGGTGAACGTCCACCCGTCGGAGGTGGAGGCGGTGCTGCGGCGGCTGCCCGGTGTGGCGGACGCCGCCGTGGCGGGACGCCCGCACCCCGTCTTCGGCGAGGTACCGGTCGGTTATCTGGTCCCCCGGCCGGGCGGCGGTGCGCTGGACCGGGGGGCGATCCTGGCCGCCTGCCGTGCGGAACTGTCCGCCGCCAAGGTGCCTGCCGAGGTGTACGAGGTGGCGGACATCCCCCGGACCGCCTCCGGGAAGGTCCGGCGGCACGCCCTCGCCGGCCGGCCCGCGCGGACGCCGGGCACGGGGGCGGCCGGGGAGCCGGCGACGGACCTGCTGGCCCTGGTGCGCAGCGAGGCGGCGGCCGTGCTCGGCCGTACGGTGGAGGCGGTGGAGCCCGAAACGGCGCTCCGGGACCTGGGCATGGACTCGCTGACGGCGACCGTGCTGCGGGAGCGGTTGTCGGCTGCGACCGGCCTCCCGCTCTCCGAGGCCGTCGCCTTCGACTTCCCCACGGCCGCCGCGCTCGCCGCCCACCTTCGTTCGCGGAGCGCCGCCGCGCCGTCCGGCGCCGAGGCCGCGCACCGGGGCGCGGCCCGGCCGGACGACGACCCTGTGGTGATCGTGGGGATGGCCTGCCGTTATCCCGGCGGCGTGAGCTCCCCCGAGGAGCTGTGGCGGCTGGTGGCCGACGGGACGGACGCCATCGGCCCGTTCCCCGCCGACCGGGGCTGGGACACGGAGGCGCTGTACGACCCGGACCCCGGGCGGCCCGGGCGGACGTATGTGCGCGAGGGCGGCTTCCTGGCCGGTGTGGACCGCTTCGACCCCGGCTTCTTCGGCATCTCCCCCCGCGAGGCCCTGGCCATGGACCCGCAGCACCGGCTGCTGCTCGAAGTGGCGTGGGAGGCCTTCGAGCACGCCGGTCTCCTCCCCCGCGCCCTGCGCGGCTCGTCGGCCGGGGTGTACGTCGGGCTGATGTACAGCGACTACGCCGCCCGCGTCACGGAGGTGCCCGAGCACGTCGAGGGCTACCTCGGCCTCGGCAGCGCCGGAAGCGTCGCCTCGGGCCGTATCGCCTACACCTTCGGCCTTCAGGGCCCGGCCGTCACGGTGGACACGGCGTGCTCCTCGTCCCTGGTGGCCCTGCACCTGGCGGCCCAGGCGCTGCGCCGGGGGGAGTGTTCCTTCGCGCTGGCCGGCGGGGTCACGGTGATGTCGGGACCCTCGTCGTTCGTGGAGTTCAGCCGGCAGCGGGCGCTGGCCCCGGACGGCCGCTGCAAGGCGTTCGGCGCGTCCGCCGACGGCACGGGATGGGCCGAGGGCGCCGGCATGCTGCTGCTGAGCCGGTTGTCCGAGGCGCGCCGCGCCGGGCTTCCGGTGCTGGCCGTGGTGCGCGGCTCGGCGGTGAACCAGGACGGGGCGAGCAACGGGCTGACGGCACCGCACGGCCCGGCACAGCAGCGGGTGATCCGGCAGGCCCTCGCGGACGCGGGGCTGGCCCCCGGGGACATCGACGCGGTGGAGGCGCACGGCACCGGTACCCGGCTGGGCGACGTCATCGAGGCGGAGGCGTTCCTGGAGACGTACGGGAGGGAGCCGCGGGAGCGCCCGCTGTGGCTGGGCTCGGTGAAGTCGAACATCGGTCATACCCAGGCCGCCGCCGGGGTGGCGGGCGTGATCAAGACGGTGCAGGCGATGGCCCACGGGGTGCTGCCGCGTACGCTGCACGCCGACGAACCGAGCCCCCGGATCGACTGGTCGTCGGGGCGGCTGGCGCTGCTGAACCGGGCGGTGCAGTGGCCGAGGACGGACCGCCCGCGCCGGGCGGGGGTGTCCTCCTTCGGCATCAGCGGCACCAACGCCCATGTGGTGCTGGAGGAGGCCCCGGTGGACCGGGACGCCCCGCCACCGGTTTCCGCGGCGGGCGACGGGGCCGGGAGCGGATCCGTCGGCGGCGGGGCGGTGCCGGCGCCCATGGCCGCTCCGGCGCCCGCGCCCGTGGCCGTTCCGGTGTCGGCGAAGAGCGGGCCGGGGCTGCGAGCCCAGGCGCGGCGGCTGTACGACCGGGTGGCCGCCGATCCGGACGCGACCCCGGTGGACATCGGGTACTCGCTGGCCACCACCCGCGCGGTCTTCTCGCACCGGGCCGTGGTCGTGGCCCGGGACCGTGCGGAACTGCTCACCTCCCTGCGGGCGGTGGCGGAGGGCTCATCCCTGCCCCGGGTACGGACGGGCACGTCCCGCCGCCGGGGTCCGCTGGCCCTCCTCTTCACCGGCCAGGGAAGCCAACGCGTCGGCATGGGGCGTGAGTTGTACGAGTCCCGGGAACTGCATCCGGGCTTCGCCCGGTCGTTCGACGAGAGCTGCTCCCTGCTCGACCCGCTGCTGCCGGTGCCGCTGCGGGACGTCGTGTTCGCCGGCCCGGACACCGAGGCGGGCGCGCTCCTGCACACGACCCGGTTCGCGCAACCGGCGCTCTTCGCCCTGGAGACGGCACTGTTCCGGCTGCTCGAGGAGTGGGGCGTGCGCCCGGATCTGGTGGCCGGGCACTCGGTGGGCGAGGTGACCGCGGCGCATGTCGCCGGAGTGCTGTCCCTCGCGGACGCCTGCACCCTGGTGGCGGCCCGGGGCCGGCTGATGGACGCGCTGCCCCCGGGCGGTGCGATGGCCGCCGTGGCCGCCGGTGCGGACGAAGTGGCCGCCCATCTGGCAAGGACGGGGCACCCGGTGGAGATCGCCGCCGTCAACGGGCCCGCCTCGGTGGTCGTCTCCGGGGACGGGGCGGCGGTGGAGAAGACCGTCGCGTACTTCCGGGAGCGGGGCCGGTCCACGACGCCGCTGCGGGTGAGCCACGCCTTCCACTCCGCGCGGATGGAACCCATGCTGGCCGACTTCGCGGAGGTCGTGCGGGGCCTCTCCTTCGCCGCACCGCGGCTTCCCCTGGTCACCGCCGTATCGGGCCGGGCGGCCGGCGACGAGGAGCTGAGCGCGCCGGAGTTCTGGGTGGACCACGTCCGCCGCCCGGTCCGCTTCGCCGCATCGGTGGCGTACCTCCGGGACCGGGGCGCGGCGCACTACGTCGAGCTGGGGCCGGACGGGGTGCTCACCGGCCTGGTCCGCGGTTGCCTCGCCGCGACCGGAGCGGCTCCGGCGGGTCCGGGCACGGACGGAGCGCCCGGTGGCGAGCGGACCCCGGCCCCGCTGGTCCTGCCGGCCCTGCGCGGGGCGCGGCCGGAGGCGGGCGCCCTGCTCGACACGGTGGCCGCGCTGCACACCCATGGCGTGCCCGTGGACTGGCCGGCCGTCTTCGCCGGGCGCGGCGGGCGGCGCGTCGCCCTGCCCACGTACGCCTTCCAGCGCCGCCGGTACTGGCTCGACGCCACCCCACGGCACCGGGCCGCTCCCCCGCCGGACACCCGCACCCCGGCCCATCCGCTGCTGACGTCCCGCACCTCGACGGCCGACGACGGGCTGCTGCTGAGCGGGCTGCTCTCGGTGGACGACCAGCCCTGGCTGGCCGACCACGTGGTGGCGGGGACGGTACTGCTGCCGGGGGCCGCGTTCGTGGAGATGGCCCTGCACGCCGGTGCGTCGGTGGGCGCGCCCGTCCTGGACGAACTCGCCCTGACCGCGCCGCTGCCGCTGCCGCTGCCCGCGGACGGCACGGTCGAGCTGCAGGTGAAGGTGTCCGGGCCGGACGGCGCGGGACGGCGGGCCGTGGTCTTCCACGCCCGGCCGCACCCGCCGGCCGGTGACCGGCCTTGGCAGCGGCACGCCTCCGGGACACTCGTGCCGGAGCCGCGCCCGGCGGACCGCGGAGCGGCTGCCACCGCGCCCGGCGGCGGGCCCTGGCCGCCGCCGGGCGCGGTACCGCTGCACGCCGGCCGGCCGGACGCCGATCCGTACGAGCGGCCGGCCGGGGACGGGCTGGGCTACGGCCCCGCCTTCCGTGGTCTGCGTGCGGCCTGGAGACTGGGGACCGAGCTGTACGCCGAGGTCGCGCTGCCCGAGGCCGCAGGGGTTGCGCCCCCGCAAGCCGGCGGCCCCGGGTTCGCGCTCCATCCCGCCCTGCTGGACGCGGCGCTGCACGCCCTGGCGCTCGACGGCCGCGCCCCGGAGCCCGGCGGGACGGGTGGCGGCGGGGTGTCCCTGCCGTTCGCCTTCAGCGGGGTGCGGCTGCACACGGCCGGCGCGCGGCGGCTGCGGGTGCGGATCACGCCCGGGCCGGACGGGCGGGCCGGGGTGGAACTGGCCGACGCGTCGGGCGCGCCGGTGGCGGTGGTACGTTCGCTGGCGCTCCGGCCCCTTCCGCGTACCGGAGCGGGAACGGCTGCCGCGGTCACCGGGATGCTCCACCGGATGGACTGGGTGCCGCTGCCCGAGCCGGCCGCGCCTGCGGCGGTGCCCTCGTGGGGCGTCCTGGGAACGGCCGGCACACGGCTGGTGGACGTGCTCGCACCCCGGGGCTCCGGTATTCCGGTGTACGCCGCCCCCAAGGCGGGCGACACGGCCCCGGCCGTCCTCGTCGCACCGTGCCCGCCACCGCCGGGAACAGCCGGTGATGCGCGGGACCCGGCGGCGCAGGCCCGATGGGCGGCCGGCTGGGCACTGAAGCTGGTACAGGAGTGGCTCGCCGAACCGCGTCCGGCGGACTCCCGTCTCGTCCTCGTCACCTCCGGCGCCGTCACCCCGGACGGCAGTGGTCCGGTCGACGGCGGCACCGGTTCCGGAGGCTCCGGCGCACCCGGCGCGAGCACGTCCGTACCGGCCCACGCGCCGGTGTGGGGGCTGGTCCGCTCGGCCCTGCGGGAGAATCCGGGCCGTTTCGCCCTGGTCGACCTGGACGGTCACCCCGGCTCCCGGCACGTGCTCCCCGCGCTGCTGGCCACCGCGGCGCCGGAGATCGCCGTACGGCGGGGAAGGGCGTACGTACCGAAACTGGTACGGGTGACCGGGACGGCGGGGGAACAACGGCCCGTCAGGCGGCTCGGTCCGAAGGGCACCGTCCTGGTCACCGGCGGCACCGGTTCCCTGGGCATGCTCGTGGCACGGCACCTGGTCGCCGCCCATGGCGTCCGGCACCTGCTGCTCGCCGGCCGGCGCGGACAGGACGCACCGGGGGTGCGGGAACTCGTCGCGGAACTGGGCGAGTCGGGCGCCGAGGTGACCGTCCGGGCGTGCGACGTCGCGGACCGGACGGCGCTCGCCGCTCTGCTCGGCTCGGTGCCGGCGGACCGTCCGCTGACCGGCGTGGTGCACGCCGCGGGGGTGCTGGACGACGGCATCGTCCCGGCGCTCACCACCGGTCGTCTGGAGCGGGTGCTGCGGCCCAAGGCGGACGCCGCCCTCGCCCTGCACGAGCTGACCCGGGGGTGCGACCTGGCCGTGTTCGCGCTGTTCTCCTCGGTGGCGGGCACCTTCGGCTCCGCCGGTCAGGCCACCTACGCGGCCGCCAACTGCGTGCTGGACGCGCTGGCACGGCACCGCAGGCGGCTCGGTCTGCCCGGTACGTCGATCGTCTGGGGTCCCTGGCGGCAGAGCGGGGGCATGATGGCGCGCCTCGGCGACGCGGACCTGCGGCGGATGGCCCGCTCGGGGTTCGGCCCGTTGGAGGAGGACGAGGGCCTGGCCCTCTTCGACTCCGCCGTGGCGGGTGACGACCCGGTGGTGGTGGCGGCCCGCCTCGATCCGGGCGTCCTCGGCGGTGGCGATCCGGCGGTGGGACGGTCCCCGGCGCCCGTGTCCGCCGCAGCGGGCGCGGGCGGCGGGGGCGGGGCTCCGCTCGGCCGGCGGCTGGCGGCCGCTTCCCCGGGCGAGCGGATGGGGTTGCTGCTCACGGAGGTACGGGCCCTGGCGGCCTCGGTACTGGGCCACCCGGAGGGGGCGGGCGCGATCGACGGGGACGATCTGCTGGCAGACCTGGGACTCGACTCCCTGGCCGCGGTCGATCTGCGCAACCTGCTCGTGACGTCGACCGGGCTGGCGCTGCCGGCCACGCTGCTGATGGACTTCCCGACCCCGCGAGCGGTCGCCGCCGAGCTGGCGGAGCGGTACGCCCTGGAGGCGATTCCTCCCGGCGCCCCCGGAGAGCCGGCTGCCGCCGGCCAGGCGGACGGCTCCGGCCGTCCGGCGGACGACGGTGTTTCCGGCGGTCCCGGGGCGGCCGGCCGGCCGGAAGCCCCGGTGCGGTGGGCGGGCGGCCCGGACGCCGCGGCTGCTTCGGACGCCTCCCTGGGTGCGCTCTTCCGTACCGCCTGCGACCGCGGGCGGACGTGGGACGGCATGGCGCTGCTCACCATCGCCGCGCGCCTGCGCCCGGTCTTCGACGGCGCCGGGGCTTCCGGCGCGGCACTCGATCCCGTCACGCTCGCAGCGGGCGGCACGGGGCCCCGGCTGATCTGCTTCCCCGCCCTCAGTGTGCTCTCGGGGCCCCAGGAGTACGCGCGCTTCGGTGCCGGGCTGCGGGGCCTGCGGCCGGTATCGGCGGTGCGGCACCCAGGATTCGCGGCCGGGGAGGCTCTGCCGGCCACTCTGGACGCCCTCGTCACCGCTCAGGCCGCCGCCGTCCGCGCAATCGCGGGTGACGGTCCGGTGGTCCTGCTGGGCCGTTCGGCCGGCGGCTGGGTGGCCCAGGCCGTGGCCGAGCGGCTGGAGGCCGAAGGCTCCGCCCCGCTCGCCGTCGTTCTGGTGGACACCTACCCGAGCAGTGACGGCGACGACGGCCAGGCGCTCTCCGCGATGACGACGGGCATGCTGCGCCGGGCCGCGGAGTTCGCCTCGGCCGACCCGGACCGGCTCACCGCCATGGCCGGGTACTTCGAGCTGTTCGCCGGCTGGGAGCCCTCGCCACTCGGCTCCCCCACCCTCTTCGTACGGGCCCGCGACCCGCTGCCCGGCACGGAGCCCGCCCCGGTCTGGGGCCTGCCGCATGCCGAAGTCACCGTGCCCGGTGACCACTTCACCGTGCTGGAGGAACACGCCCGTACCACCGCGCTCGCGGTCCACCACTGGCTGGCCGATCCCGGCCGACGCCGCCCCGGTGCCCGGCACCGGCCGGAGGGCCCCGAGGACCCGCTGTCTCCCGGGGAGGCACGGTGACCTCGGTCCGCCCGGCTCGTTCGCCCGCGGCCGCGCGGGCTCGACGGGTTCCGCCTCCAGGTGACCGGGGCCGCCTTCCCGCCCGGGAGGCGGTTCGGCCAGGCGGGGCGCTTCCGGTGGTCATGGGAGACGACAGCGCCCCGGCGCGCCCCGCCTCACAGGGCCTCGCCCCGGGAAGCCGCGATGCGGCTCCAGGTGGCTCCTCGGGGTGTTCCGGCTCCTTGGCGTCCGGCCACAAAGCCCGCGCGAGAAACCGTTTGGCAGCCCCCCGCGACCACTGCTACGTTTCCGGAGGCCGTGCCGGAGAACGAGGAGGTGATACCCGTGAACGCAGTATCGACATGGGTGCTCCCCTCCGGGGTCACGGTCGGGCGATAGGTCGTCCGGGAGCGCCGTTCACGAGCACTCCCGAAAGGCACGACCATGCACTTCACTTCTGAGCAGCGTCTCGACGACGGTGTCCTCGAGCGCGAGTTCACCCTCGGCGATATCCCCGGCATCCTGTGGACGCCCGCGTCCGCGTCCGCACCGGCGCCGCTGATCCTGATCGGCCACCCCCCGCTCGGACTGCGCAAGATGTACCCCCGGCTGGCGGGACGGGCCCGGTACTACGCGGCGGAGTACGGCTTCGCCGCGGCCACCATCGAGCTCCCCGGGAGCGGTGAACGGCCCCGCTGGGCCGCCGCCGAGCAGGCCCGCGCCGCCCTGCGCCGGGCGATGGAGGCCGGTGAGCCGGTCGGCGGCGAGATCGTCGACGCCCTCGTCCTCCCCCTGGTCGAGAAGGCGGTCCCGGAATGGCGGGCCGCCCTGGACGCCCTCCTGTCGCTGCCCGGGATCGGCGGCCCGGTCGGGTACGAGGGGGGAGTGATCTCCATCGGCATCCGCCTCGCGGTGGTCGAGCCGCGCATCGTGGCCGCCGGTCTCTTCGCCGGGAGTCTCGTGCCCGCCGCCATGTTCGAGGAGGCCCGCCAGGTCACCATTCCGCTGCATGTCCTGCTGCAGTGGGACGACGAAGGCCCGAGCCCGGCGGCGGCGCGCCCGAGGCGCCCCCGGCCCCCGGCGACGTACCACCCCCACCGCCCGCTCCCACCGCTCCGGACCCCGCGCCCG
>NZ_JBEXTV010000079.1:0-31757 GCF_040628835.1 Streptomyces sp. NPDC006134
CCGAGTACGAACGCGACGGGCGGCGACAACAGGAAGCCTCCCCGCAGTCCGCCTGAAACAAGATCACCGGACTCTACGAAACTCGGGGCAGCTCACCTGGATCGAGCGCACCTACCACCGCAGACGGCGCCAGGTCCGCCTGGGCCGATTGACGCCCATCGAGTACGAAACCATCATGGCCCCGCACACAACACTCGCTGCGTAAACCCGACTGTCACCCGATCACGCAGCAGTCCCGAGCGATGGTCGGCGCATTGGTCGGCTTGGTGGGGCACCGCAGCAACGGCGCCCGGATCGGCGGGGCCGTTGTCGCCGCGCTCGGCGCCTTCTTCGGCTACACCAACGCCCTTCTGCTCATCATTGCTGAGAGCAGCGCGCCCACGGCCATCTTGGACACGCTTGGATACGACCCCTTCTTCCCTGCCAAGGCTTGGTGGACCGACGAGACTGGCGGCGGGGCGGACTTGTTCTCCCCACTCGGCCTCCTGGTCGCCGCAGCCGCCGCCTGGGGTCTCGCCCACGTCGTCGGTGACAGGCACCGCCGGGCGTGACACCGCATCGGTGCCGGTTCGAATCGCCGCCCGGGCCAGGTCGGCAGCCCCTGCCCTTGGCCCGAGTCCCACTCGCTGGGTGCTCCGTCAAGGTGTTCCGTGACCGGTACAGCGAGAAACCACCGCTGTACCGCTCGCCGACCCCCGCGGGCCGGCTGCCGGCCGGGGCACGACGGCCCTCCCATCACACCGACCGAACTGCCGGCGCCCTCGCCTGGCAAGCCGTCCACGTCATGTGCTCTCCATAGACGCCAGCGCGAGCGTCAACGGCAGTACGGCACCGGCGAGTCCGAGCGCCGCCGCCGCCATCCCCGCACGGATCTCCCGTTTCCCCCGGATACCGAGGTACGCGGCAATCGGCGAAAGGACGTAGGTGATGAGAAAGCTGAAGTGCCAGCCTTCCTCCACGGTGAAGAAGACCATGATCCCCCAGAAGCACGGGACCGCCACGACGCTCAGGTAACAAGAACGTGTGAGGAAACGCTCAAGATCGTCTGCCCCACCGGGAAAACCCATGTCCCTGACCGCCCTCTCCGCTACACCGCCCGGTGGTCGTAACCACCGGTGCCTACCTGGGGAAAACCGTCTGCCGCCGAGAATCCGTTGACGGCCGCGGACATGGCCACGCCGAGCGCGCTCAGTGCCGCCGCGAACGTGTCGAACGCCTTGGCCGCCTCGGCCCACATCTGCATGAGCCGCACCGCCTGCGCCGCGGCCAGCGCGAACATGGCCACCGACGCGGCCTGCCCGCCGACGGGGATCGCGTTGACGGCCTGCGCCGCGAGCAGGTTGACCAGCCAGATGACGAGCAGGTCGCAGAACATCACCAAGAACGACTTGAGGAACTCGGCGAACTGGAACGCCATCTGCGCTGCCTGGGCATAGCTCTCCTGCAGGGACTTGAAGGTCTCCTTGATCTCGTCGAGTTTCTTGCTGAACTCGTCGAAGTACACGGTGGCGGCGTTCGCGGCGTTGCCGTCCCAGCTGAGAGCGACATTCTGGTTGCCCTTGCGTACGTTGGCGGCCACCGCTTCACAGAACGACGCCAGGTTGCCCCACGCGTCGGAGCAGTCGTTGTACTTGTTCCAGTCTCCGAACACCCAATTCGTCGCAACGGCGAAGGGGTCGAAGTCGAAGAGCAGCTTGGACGCCTCCACCGCCATCGCCGAGGGACTGCCCAGGTCGAGAACGCTGCCGAGCGTCTTCTGCACCGGGTTCATCTTGTACTCGTCCGCGTGGCCCGAGGCATACTTAGCGAAAGGGTTGTTGCTGTCTCCGCCCGGCGGTTTCAGCGTATCCGCGGCGTCGCTGGCGTCGGAGAAGTCGTGCGCATCACCCCCGGAGCCACCTGCCGACACCTTGGAACCCGGATAGGTGGCGTCGAGTTTGGCCGCCTCGTCCCGGTCCGTCTCCCGGTAGTACCTGGCCGTGCCCGCCAGCTCCTTCTCGGACGCCTCCAGGACGCTCTTGACCTTCTCCAGAGCCTTCTTGGCCTCGCTCACATAGCGATCGTGGTCACCCGCGACGAGGTCCCAGGCGTCCCCGCCCATCGACTTGTCGATCTGTGTATGCGTACCTGCGTACGACACGGCCTGTGCGCTGCCGTCCGCGGCACGTCCCACCAGCTTCGAGAAGCCGTCGATCGCACCGGGTTCCACACGGAAGTTCAACTCTCCCCCAACACCTGCATCAGTTGCCCCGCCGACAGGCCGGCCACCGGGCACGGTCACTCGCCACCGGATACAGCCGCTCAGTACAAGGACCAGCCACGCCCGTCGTGACGCGCCTTCGCACCCGACCGGTTCTCGGACTCCGCACGCCGCTCTTCCTCGAACCGTCGTTCCCCCTCCGCCGCGAGCGCGTCACGCTCGCTGTCGGACAGGGAGGCCCACTTCTCGGCAAGCGGAGCTGCTTGCTCGACGGCCTGCTCGGCATAGGCCGACACATGGGCCGCCTCGCGCAGCCCCATACGCCCGGAGAGGACCTCCTGAGCCATTTCCTTGAGCGTGTCGCCTCCCAGACCTGAGGCGAGATGTTCCAGGGACTGCCGCAGGATCCTGGCCTGGACGGCGTCCTGCTGGGTCATCTCCAGAAACTCGGATTCGTCTACGCGCCTGTCGGAACGCTCGGGGGTGCTGTCCAAGGGATACCTCATCGGAAGGATCGGCATGGGTTGGCCAGCGTGAACCTACCAACGCATGCGCGAGCGCTTCAACACACAGCCGACACGGGAACCTCGCAGGCTACGTCAGCTCAACACCGGCCGTCCGTCACACGGCCTTCCAGGTGCCCCTCTTGGGGAACCTGAAAGGCTCCTTCCTGGACGATTGCCATGAACTCAATTCTTCGTATTCCGCCTGGAACAGCCATGAATACACCCAACCCCTTTCGAGAACGAATTCCGCACACATGACCTTGTGGTCTCGCACAGGGTCCGACACCCGGATGTGGAGATCCAGAGGAGAACCGTGTGATCGGCTGTGCAGGGACTCCCAAGGCCAGGAACTGGGACCCCGCGAAGGCCGGATGCCCCGTACGATGGCCGCCGCATTCGAACGAATCCGAGTTCAACTGCAACTGCGAGCCTGAAATGCGCCGGTTCATCGGTTCTAGCAACAGCCTGTTCGTATCGGGGGAGTCTCCATGGCAGACGTCGATATCAATGCGCCTCAAGTGCGTGCCGTGGCCGACGACACGGAGTCCTTGTCCCGCCAAGTGATGAAGCGCCTCAGCCACTCCCTCGACACCAGCGACGACGTCTACGGCTCCCACTACGGCAACGGCTGGGAGAGCCCGGTCCAGCTCAAGGTCTGTGCTCTCAAGTGGGAGGAGCACATGATCTCCCTCGCCAAGCGGATGGGGGAGCTCAGCCGGAAGCTGCGGGAGTCCGCGGACGGCTACGACCGCGCGGACGCCGAGGCGGAGTCGCGGCTGCGGGCCGGCCTCGACGACCTGGGGAGGGCCTGACCGTGGTCTCGTACGCGGGGATCAACAACGCCCGTCCCGGGAAGTGGGCGACCGCCGCCGACGAATGGCACGCCCTCGCCAAGTACGCGCTGGACGCGGCCAAGGACCTGCGCGAGTACGGCGCCAAGCCCCTGAAGGACAACTGGACGGACGAGGTCGGCGCCACGGCGGCCGCCGAGTTCGAGCGGCTCGCCGACCAGCTGGAGGCGGCGTACGACATCCTCCTCGCCGTCAACATGGTCGCCGACGGCATGACGACCACCCTCGAGACCGCGCACAGCACCATGCGGGAGGCGGTGGAACTCGCCACCCGCTACGGCCTGGAGATCGGCGCCGACGGGACGATCACCGGCCCGTCCCCGCGCAGCCGCATGGAGGCCGAGGAGATGGGCCCGTACCGGACGCAGGTGCAGGACCTCATCGACCAGGCCGTGGAACAGGTCACCACCGCCGACAGGCTGGCCGCCGCCGAGTTCGCCAAACTCGCCGGTCAGACGGGTGTCACCGACCCCTCCAAGGCGCTCAACGACCTCCAGACGCACGCCTCGCACGTCCAGATGCAGATGCTCGCCGCCGACATCCCGGTGGACGAGGACCCGACGACGGTCCGCAACTGGTGGAACGGCCTGTCCGCCCAGCAGCGCAAGGACATGATGCTGGCCCAGCCGGTCGCCCTCGCCAACCTGGACGGCATCCCGGCCGACGTACGCCGGGAACTGCGCGGCAACGGCAAGTACGACCGCGTGAAGCTCGTCGAGTACGCCCTCGCCCACTGGGACAAGGAAGACCCCACCGACTTCGGCAACAACTGCACCAACTTCGTCTCCAACGCCCTGCTGCACGCGGGCATGAGGGAGAAGACCAGCATCTGGGGCACCTCGGACGACGACTCCTGGATGATCGGGAACCGCACCGGCGTCGACTCGGTCGACAAGCGGCTCGCCTACTCCGACACCTGGGCCGCCGCCGAGAACCACCAGAACTTCATGCTCAAGCACGGCGGCACCGAGGTCCCCCGCTCGGAGGTGAGACCGGGCGACATCATCTACTACGAGCAGTCCGGCCCCAACGACGCGATCGAGAAGGGCAACACGCACCACGCGGCGATCGTCACCGCGGTGATGCCGGACGGCGAGATCAAGTACACCCAGCACAGCGACTCGTACCGGAACGTCAGCCTGGAAGGCCGGCTGCCCGCGACCGAGAAGCACGAGGGGCAGCAGAACATACGGATCGTGCGCCCCAACCCGGACTGGTACTGATGAGCACACCCACGCACCCCGCGCCGGCCACCACCGCCGCAACCCCCGCCCCCTCCTGGCGCCGCTGGTCCCTGCTGGTGCCGGTCCTGGTCGCCGCCTCGGCGGGGCTGCTCGCGGCCCACTTCTCCTTCGAGGGCGACACTTTCCGGAACTGCCGGTACCTGGGGCCGTCGACACGGATGTACGTCACCGCCTGGGCCGCCCCGGTGTGCGGCCTGGCCGCCCTGCTGCTCCTGCTGTCCCTGCGCCGCCGGGCGCACCGGCGGGGGCAGCGGCCGGGGTCCGTGTGGCAGGGGCGGGTGGCCGTGGCGGCCTCGTGCCTGGTCCCCGTACTGCTGCTGGCGCAGCTCGCCGCCCTGTACTGGGTGTACGGACCGGACCCCTCCGGCGGACACGACTGCTCGGGCCTGACGCTGGTCCAAGAGCGGGCGGCCGCACGCCCCTGAACAACGCTTTGGCACCACTACCTCATGGACGCATCACGGCTATGGAATCCCGAGGCAGGTCGGCACCCCTACGGCATCCGTTGTCGGCCCGAACACAGGCTGGACCTGTGACGTCCCCGGCCACGACGCCTCCACGTTTCCAACCATCTCCTTCCACCGTTGGTGACAGGCCGGCACCAACTCGTCCGGCAAAGCTTCTCTGGCAAGGCCCCGACCGTATCGGCCACTGCCCAGGAGCGGTTTCGCCATCGACCACAAGTCCGCCCCTCAGAGCGCGTCCTGGCAATACGGAGGGTCAAGAGCCTGGACCATAACCAGGGGTCAGGCCCGGCGGCCCGCACCGGAGCCCCGTACGAAGTTCAGGCAGCACTCCGAAAGACCAGCGCGTCGGACCGATGAGCGAGACCCGGCGTCATCGGGCCACGGCACCACCGCGGCCGGGACCGATCGAAGGCGCCGGCCTCCTGCCATCCGTTCAGCCACCAACGAACAGCCCTGTCCCAGGCCGCCTCCCGCCTCCGTACCAGGAGCGGCGGTTACGCCGGTACACAAGATGTACCTGACGCCCTGCAGCCACAACCGATCGCCACCGGGTCGCAGCTCCGGGCCTCCTCCACCCAAACGGCAACAGCGCCCCTTTTCCAACTTGCTGACTGGACTGGGTAGTTGGCCTGATAGACAGATGAAGGCCCTGGTAGGTGGGTTTTCGACCAAGAGGACCACCTGCGCTGGAGGCTTTGCTCGCTTGTTCCTCCGTTCGGCATCGACGTGTCCACCTCTGCCCTGCGCTTCCTATCCGCTCGCCTGCGAGAGCGCCACCGCACCCTCGGCGCCCGTTGGCGGCTCCTGAGTACGGGCCGACAGGCCCTGCTCACTCTCGCCCTCCTCCACAGCGACCGCACCTGTACTCAATGAACCTCTTTCATCCTGAATAGTTGCAGGTCAGGAGTGTGTGGACGGCCTGGACAATGGTGCCGATGCGGCGGGTGGAGCATCTGGCTCGCCGGAGCAGTCGCCAGGACTTCAGCTGCGCGAAGGCGCGTTCGCCGGGGGCTCTCAGTCGGGCGTGGTCGCGGTTGAACTGCTGGTAGTGCTCGGGCTGTTCGCGGTGGTGGTAGTACGGGGTACGGAACGTGGCGCCGGCGCCCTGGTAGGCGCGGTCCGCGAGAACGAGGATCTGCCGGGTCAGGCAGGCCTGGACGATGCCGTGGGCACGGGCCGCGGTCAGGTCGTGGGTTCTGCCCGGCGTCGCGCGGGAGAACCAGAGCGGTGTGCCGTCGGAACGGGTGATGACCTGCACGTTCATGCCGTGCTTGCGGTGCTTCATCGAGTAGTACGGCTCGTCCGCGCGGATCCGGTCGGCGGGGATCAGGGTGCCGTCAACGATGACATGGTCGCCCTCACCGAGCCCGGTGAGGGCTTCATGAAGGCCGGGCGCCCATGAGGCCAGAACATCCAAGGCCTCGTCCACGTACCGCCAGGCGGTGGCCTGCGATATACCGAAACCCGCTCCGAGCTGCGAGAACGTCTCGTTCTTACGCAGATGCACCAGCGTGAGCAGCGCCTGCTTGAAGCAGCCGAGCTTGCGCCAACGTGTGTTGCGGACCCGACGGTGTTCGTACAGCAGCCAGGCGACATGCTCGACGAGCTCGTGCGGGACGTCGAGCGTGGCAGGATACGGAACCAACAGGGCCCCTTCGGTCGCCGGTGTGCTGAGTGGAATCACCACGCCAACGACGAGGGGCCCTGCCTCGTCACCACACCCGCTGACCAGCCCATTTCACCCTCCAGCGCAGGATGAAAGAGGTTCAATGAGCGGGACCTGTGCGGTGATGCGCGACCGCCGTCTCATCGTCACTCCACACAAGCCACGGTGATCAACGGTGGCCGCACTCGTTCCCGCGCCAAGTCCCAGCGGCAAGATCATGCTCTACAGCTAGAGTGCTAACCTGCCCGGTCATTGGGGTCTCGTTGACGGACCATTCGCCACCACGGATTCGGTCGGCAATCCAGCAACCACTTCAGGAGTCTTTTCATGGGGGATCATTTCAAGACGGATACGGACCAACTGGGGCAGTTCCTTAAAATCCTAGAAGGCTGTGTCAGGGATCTGAACGAGGCACGGGCTGCTCTGGCTCACGTTCGCGCCGACCAAATCGGGACCAAACGTCTCGATGAAGCTTGTGATGGATTTCAGGAGCGCTGGAAGTACGGTTCCGAGCAGACCAAAGAAATGGTGGAAGCCGTCAGCGAGGGCGTGAAGTCGAACAAGAAGGCATACGAAGAGGTAGAAGACGCTCTTGAGGAAGCCTTCAAGAAGATGGCTGAGCAGGAAACCTCAAGACAGGGGGGAACAAATTAATGGCCGTGAACCCTTACCCCAACCTCGGCTGGAATCCTGTACCCGGCATCCCGAGTGAGGTCAATGCCCTGAAGCAGAAGGTGGCTTCGGCCGCCACCGCGCTGCGTAGCTGTCACACACAGCTCGACAAGCTGATCGGAGAAAGCAGCTATTGGGAAGGCGACGCGGCGAAGGCGTTCCGAGAAGCCATCGACGGCGAACTGCCGACCTATATCAAGAACGCCGCCCGTTCATTGGAGAAGGCGGCGGCGCAGCTGGCCAACTGGGACGGCCATCTGACGTCCAACCGTGACTTGGCGCAGAAGTACGACGATGTCGCGGCCGAAAAGAAGTCCGCGATCGCAACAGCCAAAGAACGTCACGCCCGGGCAGAGAAGCATCCGGACCTCGGGCTCGCCGGCCAGCAGTTCCCCACGCAGGAAGAAGCCGATGCGGCGACTGCGCGGCTGCGGGCGGCTGAGCGCAGCCTCAACGAAGCGACCCTTGCGCTGAACAAAGCCAACGGCGAGTACGAGGACGTCATCGCGAAGGCTCGGGAGCTGGAGACCACCCATGCAGACCATGCGGAGACGGTCGCCAAGTCACTCGATGACGCCACGGACAAGCTGGCGCCGAAGGAACCTGGTTGGCTGAGCAAGGCTGTTGATGCCATCTGGGATGGCATCAAGGCAACCGGTGAGTTCCTGCTGGAACATGCCGGGACCATTGGTGCGATCGCCGGCCTGCTGGCGCTCTTCCCTACCCCGCTTGCACCGTTGTTCGCGGGCATTGCCCTGGTGGCAAGTGGGGCTTCCATGGCCAAGAACTTCGCCGACCCCGAGTTCAGAGACGCCTTCCTGCCATGGGGGGATAAATTCGGATGGAATATGGACACTTTCTCCGCCTATGCCTCCTTCGGCTGTGACGCACTCGGCATGATTCCCGGCGGGAAGGCGCTCGGTATGGCAGGCCGAGAAATCGCCGACGGTCTTCGCATGGCCGACAGCATGGGTGTAGCCGTGAAGAACACCGAAAAGGTGACCGAGTTCACTCGGGAGTTCGGCCACGTCTTCAAGACAAGCGCCAAGACCAGCGTGGACGATGCCTGGGACGCGGCAGCCGGTAGTGCCACTGGTTCTGCCAAGCTACTGGGGAACATCAGTGCCAATGGCCTCAACGTTGCGGCGAACTCCCTTTCCTCCCTCGAAGCGGAAGGGGTACTGCCGGAGGAAGGCAGCTCCCACAACGCTGCAGAGCTCACCAAGGCCGGAGCCGGTCTTTACGGCCTCGCCGGAATGCTGAGACTCGTATGACACACGCCGTCACAGACCCAGGAAGGCAGATCGTCCGGTGACCGAGCTCATGACAGAGCCAGCGAGCGAGCGGGAGTCGGCCTTCTGGTACGCGATTCCGCACGGCTACCTGCAGTTGGATCTCGATCCTCCGGTGGAGCAGATCGAGGGACTGATTCGACAGGTGCTGAGCCTGCCGGACGAGATGCGCAACCGTGCGGAGGAAGTCCTACGGTTCTACGCCGGTGTTGTCACCTCGCTGAATGCGAACCGTGTACAAGCCTGTCTGATCGGTTCACATCCGGATGAAACCGGTGGGATCGCCTTCTCCGTGCTCACCGTCTCGACAGTGCCGGCAACCGGGGGAAACGCCAAGCTGGTGATTGCCGACCTGGCGGGCACAGCCGCCAGCAACCGCGACGAGGGCATGCGTCCCCTGGAACTACCGTGCGGCACGGGCTTCCTCGCCGAGAAAAAGATCATCACCACCGCACCAGGCAGGTCACCAGAGGGAAGTGACACCCCTCCGCAAGGCAGGGTCTGGCAAGGGACGGTCGCGGTGACAGGAAGCGGCACCGCCGACATCATCGTGATCCAGCTGGTGACGGCCTCCGTAGAGCTCGCCGATGACTACAGGAACATCCTGCTTGGCGTCGCGCACACGGTGACATTCACCGATCCCTCACTGCCCACGATGAAGAGTGGTGCAGATCCCGATCCGGGGACTGTGGCCGCCTCGATGCGCAACGACTTCGGGTGAGGAGAGGACCACATGACGAGCCCAACGGCGGCACCCGATATCGAGCAGGTGCTGAAGCACAACAAACGCGTGTGGGCGAGGCACGTCACAGGGCGTGTCGCTCTCGGTCTGGCCTTGATCGCGCTGTCGTTCGTGCTGCACGCAGCGGGAGTCCCGGACTCCTTCTTCACAGCACTTCCCGTCCCCGCCGGACTTTTCGTCCTGCTGTTTCTGTTTCTCCGGACCAGGCACGGACGGCGTCTCGCCGCCTGTGAGAGAGTGCTGCGCACCTACCCTCTCGAATACCACACGCGCGTGGTGAAGAAGAGCGAACAGTGGCTTCTGCTTGGCAATGTGTTCACTGTCAAGGTCTCCACCCGCGGCCAGCACGGCGCACCGCTCATGCGCGCGATCAACGCGTCAACGGTCCGACGATGGCCGAAGGGCACCGAAGACGGGGGTGCTTGGTTCGCCGGTGATCTCCCCTTTGGCGGAGTCATGATCGTCCCTGGCACCAACGATATGTTGTTCATGCAGCCATCGGACTGGCAAAAGTTCGCCGACGAGCGGGAGCGGGCCAACCCTTCACGTATCGCTCGGGCGCAGCAGGCCGGACTGAATCAGCTGGTGGAGAAGGAACCGAACATGGTTTACGCCTATTAGGAATTTCCGTCAAATGCTCTTCGGTCGGGAATCATGGTCGGATGATATGTCGCCATGGACTGTCCGATGCGGAGTAGGTCTTCGTGGAGTCGTCGCTGCCCCGGTCTGAGCGGGGCAGCAGGCGGCTGGATGACCGGACAGTCCTCAACGGGACCATGTGGAATTTCCGGACCGGGGTGTCCTGACGGGACGTGCCCGAGCGGTACGACTCCTGGGCCACGCTGCACACCTGCTTCCGTCGATGGGCCAAGGACGGCACCTTCGAGCGGATGCTCCGGACCGCCCAGGCGAAGGCTGATATAGCCGGGGACATTGAGTGGCTGGTGTCGACTCCACGATCGTCCGGGCTCACCAGCACGTGGCCAGGGCACGAGAAGGGGGCTCCGCAGCCCGGGGCTCGACCGGTTCGGAGACGGTCTGATCAGCCAGGTCCACCTGGCTTGTGACGCTCTGAGTCGACCGCTCGCCTTCACGGTCACCAGCGGGAACACCAACGACTGCACGCAGTTCACCGCCGTGATGAAGGCGATCCAGGTGCCCCGGCTCGGGCCGGGACGGCCCCGGGACCGACCCGGCCACGTCATCGGCGACAAGGGCTGCACAGTTCCAAGGCCAAGGCCATACGCGGCCGGCTGCGGCGACGGGAAATCCGGCACACCGTCCCGGAACGGTCCGGCCAGAGGTGCTGCCGGATCCGGCGCGGCAGCCACGACGGACACTCGCCGGCCTTCGGCAAGCAGGTCTACAAACGGCGCAACGTCGTCGTACGGTGCTTCACCGCCTCAAGCAGTGGCGCGGCATCGCTACCCGCTACGACAAGACCGCCGAGTCCTGCCAAGCAGCCGTCACCCTCGCATCACTGCTGATGCAGGCATGACATTTGGCATCAATTCCTAGATGGTGCGGCCGGCTTGTAGGCCTTAGTCGCGTCCTCCGCAACTACCTGCGCGTGCACGGAATCTGTCCCGACGCGACCGCATACCCCTGTATCCGCTACACACCACAGCACTGGCAACCTCAGTCCACTCCGTCCCGGCCAATTTCCCCCAAGGCCGAGTGCCGGGCGGTCGCCATGACCGCCCGGACAACCCCGGCGCCCGGGCCCATTGTGTCGACGGCACGGACGGCGCCACCGACGCCACCGATTCGTCCGCGTCCCGGCAGCACTTCATCGGTACCGCGGGTTTCTGCGCTCCGGTGAGGCCGAGCAGATCTGGCCGCCGACGACCATCGTGTTCCGGGGCCTGGCCGTACGAGCCACCCCGAGGTGCGGCACCACCACACCGCATGGAAGGGACCCCATGTCGATCCTGCTGACTGGCCACCGGACCTGGGCCGGACGCCTGGAGACCCCCGAGTCCCCCGCCGTCGCGGACGGTGACCAGGACGCCATCCGCGACCTCGTCCAGGGATATGACATCGGTGAAATGTTCGCCGTCGAGTTCCATGTCGACAGCCACAAAGACGCCATCCAGCGCGCCTACGAGATCTACGTCGCCGCCGACGAGGCCGAACTGATCGACGAGGTGGAAGGCTTCGAGCCTGCCACCTGACCGACGCGACGCACGCACCACCCGCGCCACACCGGTCCGGACGGGCGTGCTCCTGTGTCTCGGTCTTCCGGCCCGACCTGTCACCGCCCCTCACAAGCATCGGCTCGACGGCACAGGCCCGCCGACCAGCCAGGAGGGCCCAGCACCCTCGGAGGGCGCGGGTGCGGGCCGCGTGCGTCGTCCAAGCGGTCCTTTCCGATCGCAGGCGCCGGCGTCGGGGTGCGAGCCCCCCAGCCCTTCCCATGAGCGGGACGTGAGCGGGCCAGGGCGGAGCCGAACGTTCTCGGACAGCGTCGGCAGCCGGCTGATCGGCGGGCAAAGCCGCTCGGGGCGGTGCCAGCGCTGAAGTGCGGGTGCGCGGGCCAGTGTTACGGGCCTGGCCCGTACAGCGGTCGGCCCGCGCCCGGTTGAGGACAGTCAAAGGCCCGGTGGCGAACGGCTGATCAGCCGAGGCACTCGCCGAGCAGAAGAGCGCCGACGAGGACCGGCGAGGCCATGCCCGGGAGGTTGGCGGAAGGACATCAGGGACCGTCGCCCCTGCGGCGGGGCGGCACGGTGGGTTCCTTCCTCAGGTCCCGGGCACGGCACAGGCGTTTTAGGTCTTCCAGGTCCATGGGGTCCAGGATCCCTGGTTCCCGTTCCGCACCGCCGAGGTCTACTCCCGGGGCGCCCACTGACCAGGCGGCGGGGCGGGCTGCTGGTACGGGTTCTGCTGCGGCAGGCCTGGCGGCGGAGCGAACTGTTGGTACGGGTTCTGCTGCGGCAGGCCCGGCGGCGGGGCGAACTGTCCGGGAGGGCCGGTGGGCGCGCCGAGCCCGCCGGCACCGAGGCGTCCCTGCTGTTGCAGCCGGCGACCGCTCCGGAAGAGCAGGAAGCCACCGAGCATGATGACGAGGGCGACGAAGGCTCCGGCGGCCGCGATCCCGAAGTACGCGGGATCCAGCCCCTGGGACACCATCTTGGGCGTGCCGTCGTCTCCGGGGCCGAAGTGCGTGCCGGCGCCGGCCTCTCCGATCGGCACCGCCTTCTGCGGAGTGAGCCTGGCAGCAGCCTTCAGGGCAGCGTCCGCGTCGACCATTCCGTAACCGGTCTCCACGGTGGGGCCGCTGGAACCGTGCGAGGCGGTCTCCTCCAGGACCTGCGCCACTTGGCGCGGAGCGAGATCGGGGTACTTCGAGACGATGAGTGCACTCACCCCCGCGGCGAGTGCACACGCTGTCGAAGTCCCGTCCCCGGGCTTGCGCCCGCTGGAACGGGAGTCCGCCGCGTTGATGTCGACGCCCGGGGCCGCGATGTCCACGTAGGAGTGGACGGACGAAAACGACGCGCGTGATCCGTCCGGGAGGGCAGCCGCCACACCGATGACGCCCGGGTAGGCGGCGGGGTAGGAGATGATATTGTCCTCTCCTTTCTCGACGTTCCCCTCGTTGCCGGCGGCGGCGAGGAGTACGACGCCCTTCGACAAGGCGTACTCGACGGCCGCGACGTCGTCCTTGTCAAGGGTGTTCCAGACGCTGCCGGACCCCAGGGACATCGAGATGACGTCGGCGCCGTGGTCCGTCGCGTAGGTGATCGCCTGCGCGATGGCGCGCCCGTTGTCGGAGGAGCCGCCCTGCTCCATGGCCTCTTCCGGTGTCTGGTAGGCGGGATCTTCCGGATCCCGGATGACCCGCAAGCCGAGGACCTCGGCTTCGGGCGCGACGTCGAGGACGCTGGACGCCATGGCCGTGCCGTGGCCGCCATACCAGGGCTCGGACTTGTCGTCCCCTCCACCGAGGAAGTCCGGTCCTTCCTTGGCCCGGTGCTTCAGCTCCGGGTGGTCGGTGCGGATGCCGGTGTCGAGGACCGCGACGGTGACGCCTTCTCCTCGGCTCACGGACTGGGCCGCCGGGACGGACATGGCGGGCAGCTCCCACCCCTTGGGGAGCGCAGCGGATGCCGTCGAGGCGCCGGCGACCGTCAGCGAGACTGCCAGCACGGTGCTGGTGACGAGTCGTCGGATCACTTGCCCCTCATCCTTCGGTCCAGGTCCTCGGCGTACACCCACGCGAGGGCTTCCGCCATGCTGCGGTACGGCTGCTTCTCGCGATGGGCCATGACGTCCCACGGCTCGGGCAGCTCGCCGACCGAGCGGGCGGAATCCGTGGGGCCGGTCGTGACGGCCACCAGGTAGGGCGAACCGGCGGTGAACAGCTTCTGCGCGGCGCCGCCGAACGCCATGTCGTCACTCCACTCGGCAGCCGGAGTGCCCGGAACCGCCAGCGGCCGGACAGTCGGAACGCGGAGGCTGTTGGAAGCCTCGGACTGGCCTCTCTCGATCGACGAGGCGATCGAGAGAGCATCATCGACCGATCCGGCCACCACGAGGCCGATCGTTGCCGTCATCTCGCTGCCCAGGTCCGTGTAGGTGGCCCGGAGGACAAGCTTGCACCTGTCTTTCAGGGCCTTGCGCACGAGATACTCCGTGAAAGTGTCTTCACAGGAGTCGGCTTTCTCCGCGATCCCCTGCCTCACCCAAAGCTGATGCGTTCCGGCGGTAGTAATCCAGGTGAGACGATCGGGGAACAACTCGTCGCTCGCCATGTTGTGCCAGGCTGCGGGAATGAAAGCGTCGTTGGAATCCCGCTGCGCGGCGTTTTGAAAATTCTTGAATACGGTGAAACCCGCCCCCAGCAGAGGGACCACTCCGATCAGGATCAGCAGGACACCGAAGATCTTGCGGACGCGGCCTCTCGGCTTCCCGGGCGGCACGGCCTGGGGCAGCGGCCCCGGCATCTCAGGTGCCGCCCCGGGAGGTGCATGCCAATAAGGTTGATTGGATTGCACGGATAAATCCCTTTCGCGCTGCTCACGGTCATTGAGGAGTGCAACACTCCGCCAACGAGGTGCAACAAACGTTTGCCTCACTTTAGTATCGTGGCAGTGAACCTCTTTCGTCCTGCGTTGGAGAGTGAAAGAGACAGGTCATCTAGGGTGGTGACGAGGCAGGGCCCTTCGTCGTCAACGTGGTGATTCCACTCAACACACCGGTGGCCGGAAAGGGCCCTGTTGGTTCCGTAGCCTGCCACGCTCGACGTCCCGCACGAACTCGTCGAGCATGTCGCCTGACTCCTGTACGAGCATCGCCGTGTCCGCCGAACTCGCCGGCGCAAACCCGGCTGCTTCAAGTAGGCCCTCCTCTCCCTCGTCCACCTGCGTAAGAACGAGACGTTCGCACAGCTCGGAGCTGGTTTCGCGATATCTGAGGCCACCGCCTGGCGCTACGTCGACGGAACCCTGGAGGTCTTCGCCTCGTGAGCGCCCGGCTTGCAGGAAGCCCTCACCGGTCCCGGCGAAGGCGACCACGTCATCGCCGACGGCACCCTCATCCCCACCGACCACACCGGCGAACGAGCCTTCGCCCTTCTCAAGACCTGGCGCATCATGCGACGAGCACGCTGCTCGACCCGCCACATCAGCCGTACCGTCCAAGCCATCCACGTACTACTGACCTGCGACTACGCAGGATGAAAGAGATTCATCAACAGTCATACTGTGGATGACTTCTTGGAAGTGCCCTCACTCAAATACACTCCGCTGGCGGAGATCGCTCCCAGGAACCCGATGATCCCCGCTGCACTTCGCCAGCCGGTTGCTACGTCGAAAGTCAACAACGCGGCGCAAGCGATGACCACTACACAGATCTGCAAAATCAATGAATCAATGACAAGAGGCCAAGAAGAGCGGAAATCAAACAACCGCAGAGATTGGTACTCACTCTGAGCAGGGGCCATCTTCTCAACAGAGACACCGCTGTCATTCAGTGATCGCGCCTGGGCAACGCTCATCATTCCGTGCACCACCAATCCTGTGTCGAACACCAACACCGCGGGTGTTCGACTCGGAGAGATCCGTGAAGCACGCACTCCGCGATGAGCGTCCCAGCACAGCCAGAGCTTCTCGCCTACCATCACTTCCGGCAGACCGCGCTTTCCGAGGTCCGTATAGAAGTGCACCCATCCGGCGTCTGTCCGGACTTCTAGGTAGACGGCCTTTCCCGAAGATTCCTGGCCAGCCTGAACACCAGGTCCTGCGACGCGGGTGTAGCGCCCCCGAATGGATTTGTCTCTCTCCCCCAGATGCGCGTACGAACGAGAACCATGTTTGGCCGACACCCAAGTGACGGTGACGAAGCAACCGAGTACCCATGCGGCGATGAAGAACCAGCGCATGTACGCGGGCATTGTTTCCCCGCGAACTTGCCAGCCGAGGCTGTACTCGTCTCCCGCTACCGCTCCCAGTCGCGGCTGTGCGGGCGCATACAAGACCTCTACCGGGTCACCAGGGTGCAACAACTTGTTGGTCGTCGCCTTGACCGTTACCGACACAGGCTCACCGCCGGCTTTGACGGGCAGCTGGACAACCACCGTCGCCGTATAAGGGTCCTTTCCTCTGGAGGACTTCCGTCGGACATCGCTGACCTTTTCCGCCCGCGCAACTCCGAACTCAGCTCCGGCCGAATGGATGTGCTCCACCAGTTCCGATCTCTGCGGCGTTCCCAGAGCCAGTGCGGAGATCCCTACCAGCACAGTGGTGATGCCGATACCCCAGGCAAGGCTCCGAAGCTGCTGTCCTCGCCTTGAGGGGAGCACCCGTGGCAGCGAGATCAGTTCTCTGGCTGAGCCATGTACCTCTTCGGCCGTTTGAGTGCATACAGCTGTGGCGATCTCTCTGAACGACCGCCGTCCCCCTGACGACCGTTGCTGCAGCGCGATCACCACGACGCAGATCAGCACGCAGCCGAGGCAGAGCAGAATCAGCTCCCGCCGAAGCTCTGGGGCGGTACCGAACAGCCACAGCCCAAGCACGGACATCGTCGCCAGAAATCCCAGACCTGCACACCACCCGCCTGCCCTGGAAGCCGCTTTGAAAGGCATACGAGGCGCTTTCGCGTAAATCATCAGCCGAAGTCCTCGCGAATGCGGTCCGTCGCCGCGCTGCGGTCGTCCTTCAGACCCTGTTCGGCAGCCTTCTGAGCCTCTTCTGCGCTTTTGTCCACGCCGCCGAATCCGTCCTTCGCAGTGTTCGCGGAAACGCCCCCAGCCACGGGAACGGAGGCGCCGAAGGCGGTATCGATCGCGGTCTGCTGATGCTCCGGCCGATCTCCGCCAGGAGAAAATTCGTTCTCGTTTTTCAGGCCTCGGGCCATGTCGTCAAGGCCCCTATCGACTGCTCTGGCTCCGCCACCGAGGCCGCCAGCCGCACCTCCGGCGATACCGGTGACGAGGCTCTGCCTGATGTCGTAGTCCTCACCCTTGCGCAAGGAGTCCAGGTAGTCTCCCGACATCCCTCCAGCCGCACCGCCGGCAATCCCGCTGGCGATCTCCTTGCCGCCCAGCGCGGTCACGGCCTTTCCTGCGGCGGTCCCGACGGTCGCCCCCGTCAAGCCTCCGATCATGTTGGTCTTGACTTCCCAACCCTTGCCGCTGAGCTGGCTGGTGAGCATGCCCCCGGCAGTGCCACCAGCCCAGTTCAGCACGCCTTCAGCGAGGAGTTTCCCTGCTTTTCCCGAGTTGTACAGAGCACGGAACGCGGTGCCGATCGCCCGTAGGAGCCTGCCCAGACGACCCGCAGCGTCGAGAGCTCTTGTAACCAACATGGTGACTCGCGCCGTGCCGACCGCCGCCGAGACACCCAGCGTGAGGAACGACATGCCCACCGAAACGCCGATGGAGATCCCGATCTCCGTGTAGATGTCGTGAATCTCTTCGTTGACCTCACGAATACTCTTGGCGGCATCCTCGAGGCCCTTGGCGGCTTCGTCGAAGTCGTCCGTCGCACTCAGCACGGCGGCCGCGAACTGGTCCCAATGAGCCTGGAAGGCATCGGCTGCCTCACCGCGCCATGTGTGCCCGACCGTTGCCTTGACGCCCTTGTCCAGATCCTTGATCAAGCTTTCGACATCAGATTTCAGCTGACGCCACGCCTTGGCCGCGGCTTCCAACTCGTCCGGGCGGCCACCAGGATTGATGACCTCGATGCCGAGTTCGATGATCTCCTCGGCCACGGACTCGTTCCCGCTCACCTGTCACCATCCGCTTGCTTCCCGAAGAGGACCGCAAGGTCGTCGTCGGTGACCTCGGTGTCCTTGTTCACTTTCCGCAAAGCGTCGGCGATCCTGTCCAAGTGCTCATACACGGTCTTCATGGCACTGGCGACATCCGCAGAGTAGGAGATATAAGCGGACGTGACCTCCGCCGACTCCGTCAGGACGCCGAAGCCGTCAGTGATCGCTTCTTCCCCTGTCTCTTCCTCGAACTTCTTGAGGTAGTCCCTTAGGTCGTATGCCTGCAGTTCGAATTTGCGGGCCAGTTCCCTACCTGAACCGGGCTCGTAATATGAGGTTCCGCCGTCAGTCATTTCTTTCTTTCTTGGTGGTGGACATGCTACGAGCCAGAGCACCGGAACCATCACCTGCCCATATGGCCCCGCTTCGGTCAGGCCGGCTACGGCGCCACCTGATGGCAATGCGGAACACCACGGGAACGCGAGGACCGCGATGACCAAAAGCCCTAACTTCCGCTGGAAGGTGACCTACTGCCCTTGGTGAGGAGGTCGTTGAGCATAGGGGTTGGGATTCTGCGAAGACTGCCCGGGGTGTACAGAACTTCCTTGCCCGGGAGTCATGTGGGGGTACGGCTGGTAGCCCGCCGGGGGCTGAGGCGGGTAACCCGTTCCGTGAGGAGGAGTTCCACCACCGGAGCCGGGTCCCCCACTGCCGCGGTTTCGGCGGTTGCGGATTACTACGAAGAGGGCAGCGATGACGACCACGACGGCTGCGATGCCAGCGATGAGGAGAATGCTGCCCGAGGAAGAATTCTTCTTTTCCTTGGCCTGATCCGCGCTGTCATTGCCGTCGGTGGCAGGACCGGAGTTCGTGGACGATGGCGCCTGAGCGAGGGGGCCCTCCTTGGGGCCCTTGGGGATGTCCATCGTCAGCGCCATATACGGACGGATGATGCCGTAGCCGTACTCGTCATCGGGCACCTTCTTGACATCGTGGTCGAGGAACGTGGCCGATTTGATCAGGCGGTTGATTACCTGGCCTGCGGTAAGGCTAGGATATTTCGCCCGGACCAGAGCAGCAGTCGCAGAGACATACGCGGTAGCATCGGAGACGCCGGTGCCTTCTGCATATCCACTGGACTGACTAGTATCCGCTCTAGCGATATTCACCCCAGGCGCGGCTAGTGTTACTCCCGAGCCGAAATTAGAGTTCTCCCAGACTTTCAACGACTCATCAACGGCGCCTACCGCCACCACTCCCGGAAGCTTAGCCGGGTACTCTAGATCCGCATCTCCATCATTTCCCGTTCCTGACACTACAACAACATCGTGCTGCAGCGCATACTCGATCGCTTCTGCCCCCTTAGAGCCCGGAGAGGAGAAAGAATCGGCAAATGATAGGTTGATCACACCTACACCTTGATCAACCGCGTATCTGACTCCTTCTGCCCACTGATCGCCATTGAAATCGTCATCAACGGAGTCAGCGGCCTTGATCGGGAGGATTTTGGCCTTCGGGGCCAAGCCGATGACACCTGCCGAATTGTCCGCCCCATGCCCGTGGCCAGCGATGATACTCGCCATCCCAGTGCCATGACCGTCGGTGTCGTCCTGAGGATCTCCGGCGTCCCCAGTGACGTCCCTACCCTCTAGTACCTGACCGGTCAAGTCAGGATGGCTGCCGTCTACCCCGGTATCGACGACTGCAACCGTAACGCCCTGCCCCTGTGATTCCGTCCAAACCTTCTTGAAATCCATGACGTCTATGACCCACTGCTTATCGCGGACGTAATCTGCTGAAGCAGTGGATGCCGTGGTGAGGAGCAAGGCTCCTGTCAACGCCACGACTCCTGTCGTGGACCAGAGTCGCTTGACAACCAATTCCTTGCTCCTCACTCAACTAAGACTGGTAGCGCCAGCCTTCACAGCAGACCGGAGCCAATTCCCCCGGTCCGCTTACCTGCCTACTCGATGGTTCGAGGAACGTTACGGTTACGATTCTCTTCCGAGATCCAGGTCTCTTCGTCCTCGACCAAGTAGTCGGGACGGTCACTCCGGCTGTTCTCTTCTTCGGACCGCCGGCCGTTCCGGCCGCCCATACCACCGGCTCCGCCCGCCATAGCACCACGTTGCGTTCCGCCCCGACTGCCGTGCAAACCCGCACCGCCACCGGCGCCCTTGCCAGTGACTCCATTGGCTGCGCCGACCACTCCGCCACGGGACTTAGCGAGGGCTCCCCGACCGCCAGCGCTTCCGCCACTTCGACCAGCCCCGCCAGCTCCGGCGCCCCCCACACCGCCCATACCGGCTCGGCCTCCGGTACCGCGGCCGGCTGCCACGCCCCCCCCAGCCAGTCCAGCGCGACCGCCCGGGACTCCGACGCCGCCGCGTGTGGCAGCGCCCCGTCCCAGGCCGGACATACCGCCAGGAGCCACGATGCCAGGTCCCTGGGCTCCACCAGTACCGAGACCACCGCCACCACCGCTGATACTGGCAGAGCCAGCGCTGGGCCCGGTCCCCGTCAGACCTGGGGAAATGCTGTCCACCTTCGTTCGGGTTGACGGAAGCTGAGAACCTCCTGTAATACCCACAGCACGGGAAACCGCAGGTGTTGACTTTATGCTGCTCGTGGGACCTGCGCTCCAAGGCTTGTTACCTGCGCCAGCTGCACCCGGTCCTCCTGCCGAAGCGCTTGGCACAGCAATCGGGGGAGGCATCGTCACATCGTTACTGGGGGGCGCGATGCCTCTCTCATCATCGCGGCCACCAAGGCCGCTCTTCAGATTCTTCGCATAAACCTGGTAGTTGGCCGCCAGCTCCTCCATCACCGCCACAGCCTGAAGTCGCCGCTCCATCTGAAGCGAAAGCTGCTTCTCGTTCGCCTTGGCGACCGTGTCGGCGCTAACGCCCGCAGCCATGTCCTTCTTCATCTGGGAGTCGTCCCAGTCGTCATTGAGCTTGTCGCTCCCGCGCTCAAGCAAGGACGGTTCCTTGATGTCCTCCATCTTGCTCTTGGCGGCATCGAGGTCCTTGCTGATCGCGAAGAGTTGCTCCGCCGTGAAGTTGGCGTGGGCAGCCCCGTTCCGAATCTGGGCCGCGATCTCGTTCGCCCTGCGCTTGAAGGCTTCGGCTGCTTGGCCTTCCCAGTGCTCCAGGGCGTTGTCGACAGCGGTCTGCAGCATGCCTGCGACGCTGTCCTTCGCGGAAACCTGGTCTACACCGCCGGCCTTGCCGTCACCGTCGCCACCGGACAGGATGTTGTGGACCGACTTCCAGTGGCTGCCAACCTCGGCAATTTTTCCGGGGTTGGAGTCCAGAATCATCTTGCGCAAGCCGTTGATCGAGTACGACATGAACTCTGTCTTGAAGGCGCTGCGGTCGATACCGCCGCCGTTCTGTGCGACCTTGTCGGACTCAATGAGGCGGTCATGTTCCCTTTTCTGCTCTGCCTCCCTTTCCCTTTCCTGATTCTCGACGTACTGCTTGCTTGCCTGAAGATCCGCTGCCGTGTCGGCCACGTCCCCACTCCCCTCGTCAGTGCTCTGTCCGGAACCCGACTATTCCGCCAGTCGGCCCTTCGGGGAGCCCCCCGAGTCACCGCCCATGCTGTGCTTGATCTCGTGCTCCTCGTCGTTGTACTTGTCTCGTACCTTCGAGGTCTTCGTGCTGAAGTCGTCGATCAAGTCGTGGAGCTTCTTGATGATCCCCTCGATCTTGACCTTCATCTCGCCTTGAGCCGAATGCAGCTCCCTGGCCTCTACGAAGTCACTGGCCTGACCGAAGGCATCCGGTGAGATTTCCGTGTCGTACCTGGATGTGGTGCCGGCCTTGTCCATGTCGTCCAGCAATGACCAGAGCTTGCGGATGACCTCATCCAGCGCGCTCAGGTCAACCCGCATTCCGTTGCTCATACCCCGTTGTCCTCTCCCCTGTTTCTCAAGTTGTCGGCACCTGATCGGTGACCAAGTCATTCACCCGGATGAGCTAACCCAATCGCCCAACCTGTCCAGCTCGTCCGCTCCGGCCACCCCGTCTGCTACGCCAGTCCCGCACAGCCACCCCACTCCCCGCGATCACCAGGACCAGGGCCAGCCCCGTGCCCAGCACGTAGATCGCTGTCCGGCGTTCCCGTTCCGCCTCGCTCTCCCCCATGGTCACCGCCATGGGAATGGCCCCGCCCGAGCCGGCCTCGACCGGCGGGTCCGGCTTCGGAGAGGTGCCCGGCGTGGACTCCTCCGAGAGGGCGGCGACCGGATCGACGACACCCCAGCCGATGAAGCGGTTGGGTTCGCGGCCCGGGCGCTGGGCGGTTTCCTCGATACGGGTGGCGATCTGGGCCGCGCTCCAGGTCGGGTACTTCTCCTTCAGAAGGGCGGCGACGCCCGCGACGTACGGAGCCGCGAAGCTCGTACCGTCGGCGGTGCACTGGCCTCCCTTGGGGACGGTGGAGACCATGCCGACGCCCGGTGCCGCGACGTCCACGAAGTCGCCCGACTGTGAGAAGAAGGCCCGTTCGTCGTTACGGTCGGAGGCTGCCACCGCCAGAACACCCGGGTAGGAGGCGGGGTAGGTCTTCGCGGACTTGCCGTCGGCTCCGTCGTTGCCGGCGGCCGCCACGATCAGGGCGCCCGCGTTCACGGCCGCCGCGACGGCGTTGCGCAGTTCCGTGTTGTCTTCCTTGTCCGCGGTGTCCGAAGAGATGTTGATGATCTTCGCGCCCTTGGCGACCGCGTCGCGGATCGCCTGGGACATGGTCCGCGAGTTGCCCTGCTTCTCCTCTCCGCCCGTGTAGCGGAAGGAGAGGATCTTGGCGTCGGGGGCCAGGCCCACGAAACCGGTCCCCTTGATCGGGCGGGCGGCGATGATGCCCGCGACCCGGGTGCCGTGGCCTTCGAGATCCTCGTTCGCGGAGCCGCCGACGTAGGACTTGCCACCGGAGGCCATGGCGCTGCGCAGTTGGGCATTGGAGTCGTCGACGCCCGTGTCGATCACCGCGACCGTGACGCCCTTGCCCGTCGCCTGTCCCCACAGCTGGTCCAGGAGAATCCGCTGGAGGGACCACGGCGTCGACTTGATGACGTCGCCTCCGAAGACGCATTCCGTGCTGGCCGACAGGCCGAAGTCCGGGCTTCCGGAGCCACCGGCGCCGGAAGCCGTGAGGCGGGTGGGCATCACCGTATCCGCCGATGCCGCCGTCACCGGTGCCGCTGTCGCCGGCAACGTCGCCGCGCAGCAGATGCCGGTGGCCGTGAGCACGCCGAAAACCCGCTGCAGTGCGCGGGTTCCACTCTTGCGGCTGCGTGAGCGGGCGGTCCGGCCCTCCACGTTCAGGCCCTCCATGTTCAGGCCCCCAGAGCTTCCTTGCTTCTTTCGAAGCTGGATCAGGTGTGCGTGACGGATGTGGCGAAAGGTGTGAATGTTTACAGAATGTGATGTGTGTGGTCCCGGGAGGATCATGTAAGGCCCTGAAGCAGAGCTCGGCCCAGCGGACGCTTTGGCGTCGGCTGGGCCGATTCTCTTCATCTCATGCCCCTCGGGTCGCCGGCGGGCGCTCAGCCCCAGGTCTGGGCGTTGCTCTTCTCGGTGGCCTGGTAGTTCTCGGCCGCGTTCTGCAGCGCCGAGGCGATCTTCAGCAGGGTCGCGTGCAGATCTGCGGCGGTCTGGTCCCACTCGCGCTGCTTGCGCTGGTAACCCTCCTGCGCCTCACCTTCCCAGGTGTTGGCGACGCGCTTGACCGCAGCCTCGAGGTCGTCGAGCTGCTGCTTGATGCGGCCGGCGGTCGTGCGCACGTCCGTGGAGGCGTTGGTGATGGTGGCGTAATTGACGAGGATCGACATCGTCGTTCCCTTTCAGGAAGAGTCGTAGGAAGTCGGTGGAGAACGGTCGAGATCAGTCGATATCGGAAAGAGCGGGTGAACCGCTGACGTCCGGCGGTTCGATCAGCCGAAGTCGGACATGATCTTGCTGATCTCGGCGTTCTGCTGCTCTTCCGACGCGGAGTAGTTGCTCCGCGTGGAGTCCACGGCTTCCCTGATGTCGTTGAGGATGTCGCTCATCCTCTTCGCGTCCGCGTTCCAGCGCTCCTGCAACTGGTGGTAGGACTTCGCCGCCTGGCCCTGCCAGCCGCCGGCGATCTGGTCGATCACTCCGTTGAGCCGGCGGATCTCGCCCTGCAGCTGACCGTTCACGGTGTTGATGTCACCGGAGAGCTTGCTGAGTTCGTCCTCTGTTACCCGGAACTGGCCGGCCATGATGAACCTTCCCCCATGTCGTCGTTGATCCGGGAAACCAGTACCGGTACCCGGAGAAGCTTCACGCGCTTGAGCGCTGCAAACACTCTATCGTCAGCCTGTCCCTCGACCACAGGCCCGACCAATCAGTTACACGGCTCACACACTTGAGCGATCATCCTGTGACCCGCGGGCCGTGTTCCTCTCAAGGCCCCCTGAGCATGGGCCCGTTGAGCGATCGCCAGCGGACGCCGTTCGCGGCTCCGCCGTCACTGACTCTGCGGCTGCGCCGCGCTGCCGGTGTCCAGGGTGGGCCCTTTCGGGATGAATGTCGCCCACGACTGCGGCACGATTGCAGGGTTGGAGACGTCCTCGTAACCCAGCCGTGTGCGTGCCTTGTCCGTCTCGCTCGGCCCCTGCGAGCCGTTCGATGCCCCATCCCCCGACGAGGACGAAGTCGAACCACTGCCGCTTTCCTGCGCCTCGCTGTCGTTGTTCGACGGCAACGAGTACCGCAGGCCCGTATCCGTGAGCAGGTACGTCGCGCCACCGCCCCCGGCCGCGCCGGTGACCTCCTGGAAGAGCAGCCCTGAGCCGGACGAGACGTAGGCGCTGAGGGAATCGGCGATGACCCTCTTGGGATACGCCTTGCCGGCCCAGGCGGCAAGCTGCGGCTTCTTGTCCGCGCCGATGGTGCCGTTGTAGACGCTGCACGAGGTGGTACGGGCCTCACCGGTCGCCGTGGCCGCGGGGTTGGCCTGTCGCGGGACGGCCTGGGGCCAGCCCTTGTCGGCGTAGAAGCTGTCCGCCGGGCCGCCGTTGGCCGCGATGATGTCCGGGGTGTCGACCTGGACGTCGTCGATCCCGTCCGTCCCGTACGCCAGCTTGGCGGACGGCGACGCCTTGAGCAGGTCGGCGACGAAAGGCGTGATGGCGGCGACCTCGTCCTTGAGGACGACGTAGTACTGCTCGCCCTGCGCGTCCCGTGCTTTGAGTACCCGGCCCACCGTGCCTGCCTCGGCGGGAAGCCCCTGGACCGAGGTCGGCTCGCCGACGGACGGGACCTCCGGGAAGGTGATGGTCCCGCCTTCGTTGAGGGTGCGCAGCCATTCCTGGCTCACCGGCTGCGGCTCGGCCGTGGTGCCGATGACGGCGGCGCGCAGCTGCTCCATGGTAGTGGTGTCGATGCCTGACTCACCGCCCAGCAGGAAGCGGTTTCCCTTGCCGTCGACCAGGTACTCCTGGGAGGTCCTGGAGTCGACGACGTACAGGGCCTCGCGGGGATCGACTTTGCCCGTGTTGCCGAGCGACTTGGCGTCCTCCGCATCGAAGACGAAGACCGCACGGTCGATGGCGCCTTCCGATCCCGGGGCCGGGCGCTCGCACACGGCCCAGGTCTTCGGTTTCTCGGCGTCGGCCTTGGAGGGCAGCCGGTCCGGGGCGTACGGGATGCCGAGGGTCGCGCCGTGCGGGATGCCGCTCTTGTCGATCTCCTTGCCGGGGACCTCGATGACGCTGCCCTTGCCCTTGTCCAGAAGGAGCTTGGCGGAGGCGTAGTTGAGGACGGGATGGAGCGTCGGGACCTTCTTGCCGTTCGTCGTCGCGTCGTTCAGGACGACGTAGCGCGTCGTGGAGTCGCTGTCGACGATGATGTGCTCACCGGGGGTGTCCCAACCCTTGGGCGCCGCCGGCTTGATCACGCCCCAGGCGATGAAGCCCACCACCAGGACGACACCGACCGCCAGGCTGGGCATCACCGTACGGACCGGGCGCGGCGCGCCTTCCTCCGAACCGCCCGGCGACGGCGCCAGGAACGCCGCGACGGTGCGCTTGCGAGCGAACGTGTAGGCGGCGAGTTCATCCCGACGCGTTGCCATGGTCCCCGTTTCTCCCGTTGTGTGATCTCGATCGTGTGGTGATGCTCGATCGTGGTCGTGGCACTCGATCATGGCCGAGCGCTCGGCCCTGCTCAGTGGGCGGGCCACGGCTCTCTCGTGCTCGGGTCATCGTGCTCGGAAAGCCGATTCGGCCGCGCAGGCACCTACTATGCCCTGCGCCGCGGAACAGTGGTCCATCAGGTCTGCGGCAGGCCCCGCATCTTCACAGAGCTTCACCTCAGCGCTCCACCATGCGGGGCCGGTCCGTGACAGGCTGGTCACCAGGGGTTTCGGTGTCCCCTGTGTCGCCTCGCGTTCCGCAGCGGGTACCGTGAGCCACTCGCACGGATGATGTGGGCCATCGGTGCCCCTGGCCCGTCGCCGGGATCTCGGACAGACGATCCCGCACGGCGAACGGCCACTACTTCGCGAAAGGGATGTCCCGGGGGATGACCAGCGCTACGAGCACTCGGCGCGGACGCCGCGCACAGCAGCAACAGGGGGATCCGAGCGGCAGACGCACGTCGGCCGCTCCGTCCGCCCCCGCCGCCGCGTCGCCGCGCACGCTGCCCCGTCCCGGCGGTCTGGGCCCGGTGCGGCTGCAGCAGCTCATCCTGGTGGAGCTCGCGGCGGCGGTCATGCTGGTCGCCTGGGCCGCCGACGTGTCCTGGCTGCTGGCTCCGGCTGGTGTCGTGGCGGCCCTGCTACTGCTCCTGGCGGTCTTGCGCCGGGGCAGCCGCCCGCTGCCCGAGTGGTACGAGACGGCGCGCGCGCTGAGGCGCCGCCGGCGCGAGGCCAAGTCGCCCGTCCCGCCCGGGACGGACCCGATGCTGGCGCCTGCCGTGGAGTGCGACCCTGCCCTGCGGACGTACAGCTTCGTCTCCCGTGACGACCGCTCGATCGGCATGATCGGCGACGGGACCTTCCTGACCGCCGTGCTCTTCGTTCAGCCGGGAGACCAGCCGCTGCGCCCTGGCTCCGTCGGTCGGCAGCTACCGCTCCGACTGATCCAGGACGCCCTGGAGGTCGACGGGATCCGTCTCGCCTCCGCGCAGGTCGTGCAGCACACCCAGCCGGCGCCCGCACCTCATCTGCCCCCGCAATCCGTCGCCGCGCGGTCGTACGGCCCCCTCCAGGCGCAGGCCGGTTCCCCCGCGCTTCGGCTCACCTGGGTCGCCCTCAAGCTCGACCCGGAACTGTGCCCGGAGGCGGTCCAGACCCGCGGAGATGGCGTTCCCGGGGCGCAGCGCGCGCTGCTGCGGGTGGCGGACCAACTGGTGAGCCGACTGGCCGGGGCCGGCTTCAAGGCAACCATCCTGGACGAGAACGAGCTGGTGCAGGCGCTGGCGACGTCCAGCTGCCTGAACCCGCGGGCCAACGCGCAGCACGCCCAGGACGGGCGCTCGTCCCAGCGGCGTACGGTCGAGTCGGCGCGGAGCTGGCGGGTCGACGACCGGTGGCACACGACGTACTGGGTCTCCCGCTGGCCTCAGCTGGGGAACGGCGGTGTGGCGCTGCCCGAACTGGTCACGCGGTTCACTTCGCTTCCGGTGCTCGCCACGACGTTCAGCATGACTCTGAGCAAGGCTGGCAACCGGGGTGTCTCCCTGTCCGGACACATCCGCGTCACCGCCCGTGGTGACAGCGAACTAGCCGAGGTTGGCCGCGAGTTGGAGCGAGCCGCGAGTGCCGCGAAGGTCGGTCTGGTCCGCCTCGACCGGGAGCAGGTTCCCGGTGCTCTCGCCACTCTGCCGCTCGGAGGTACGTACTGATGTCCCATCCCGCCTCGACCATGCCCCCGGGACAGCAGGGTCGGGCCGCCTCGGGGCGCACGCCCGCGCATGTGGCCTCGCCCACTGACACGGGCATGATTCCCGTCGTCCGGCAACCGCAGGCGCCACAGCAGCAACGCCGCATCTTCAGCCCGGGTTTCGGGCTGCGCGGGCCGCGCCGGAACCGCCATGTCGTCACTACCGACGAGCTCGCGGCGATCAGCATGCCGATCGGTGACGACGGTGTGATCATCGGCACCGACCCGGAATCACAGCCGGCCGTGCTCGGCCTGTCCCGTCCGACCGCCTTCGATATCGTCCTCGTGGGGGGTCTGTGGCTCGCCCAGGTGCTGGCGTTGCGCGCCGCCGCGACAGGAGCGCGCGTGGGGGTCGAAACCGGTCGTCCGCAGGCCTGGCAGCAGTTGGCCCAGACGGCGGGCGGTGGCCAGCAGTGCGTGACGGTCTATCCGGTGGGGCGGGTGCCCGCGCAGGGGCCCTCCGTCTCCAGTCCGGTGGTGTTGTTCCGGGACTGCGGCATCCGTCCGCCGCGCGGGCGGGTGACCTCCGTGCCGTGGCAGGCCGTGGTGACGGTGCTGCCGTTCGTCAGCGAGCACGCGCCGCGCTGGCTGGCCCAGGCCCATCTGGTCGGGATCCAACGCATCTCGCCCTACGAGACCGAGGTCGTACGCGACACGCTGGGCATCCCGGAAGAGCATCTCCAGCACCTGCCGACCCTTCACGACGGTGTCGCCTTGTGGTGCACCCGCAAGCACCACAAGTTCGTCATGACCGAACCCACCGATGCGGAGACGGGCCTGCTCGGCGCGGCGCGCCGTATGGACTGACGTGCCGTCGTCTCCGGGAGCGGTGCCGGCCGACCACCCGTCGGGTCTTTCCGTCCGCGCTGTGGGGGCTTTTCCGTCCCGCCAGGCGAGTGATTAGGCTTCTGAGGGTGCGGTGACGATCGCAGTCGCGTAGGACTCGCCACTCGGTCCGCCCGGCCGCGACGACGACCAGCTCAGCAGCAGTGGCTGACCAGGAGGCAAGCAGTGAACAGGGATCGGTCCGAGTACAACGGCGGCAGCCCTTCCTCGGACGGGGACGATCACGAGGTGGATCTCACCGGCGAGTTCGAAATCGTCTACACGCCTCCCGCCTGGTACGCCCAAAGCACCGGTGGCTCCGCGGCCGGTGGACAGCAGGACGCCGGATCCGCATCGCCGCCGCCCCCGACCGGACCGCCCATCGGCTCGCCCACTGGGCCGCCCGGCGGTCCCGCACCGCACGCTCCCGCACCGGCGCAGCCGCAGCCGCACACCCAGGGCGTACCGCAGCAATCCGCGCAGCCCTTGCCTCAGCCCGCGCAACCCACGCAGCCCGCCCGGCCCCAGGGCACACCCGACGCGAACCAGCAGGGTACTGCCACGGGTAGCTACGGATTTCCGCAGCCCACGGCGCCGGGCACCGCTCCCGCGCCCGGCGGATACGGCTACCCCCAGCAGTCGGGAACCGGAACCGGTGCGCCACAGCCGGGCCAGGACACGCCGGGTGGTTACGGAGCTCCCCAGCAGCACACGTCCGCCCCGCCCCCCGCCGCGCCCGGCTTCCCCGTGCTGCGTCCGGCCGACGAGGGGCCCCAGGGCGGTCCGTCCCAGCCCGCCACCCCGGCGGCGGGTGTCCCCGCCGCGCCCGAACAGCCCGCCCCCGCACAGCCGATGCCCTCACAGCCGGAAGCCGGGCAGCCGGAAGTCGTGGTCGACCCTGCCGCCGATGCCGAGGCGGCGCGGCTGTTCGGCGGTGCCGATGACGACGGGGAACCGGAGGAGGAGCGGAGCAGCGAGGCGGAGCCGGGTGACTCCGCCGGGTCCGTGCCGAGCACGCAGGGCGACGAGTCAGCGGACGTCCGGTCCGACGCGGACTCCGTCGCACAGACTGAATCCGAAACCGCGCCGACGACGGCGGAAGCCGGGGCAGAGACGGGTGCAGAGCCGGTGACTGCCGCTCCCGAGGCCGTGCCTGCCGCTCCCGCGTCCGCGGCACCGGAACAGCAGCCGCAGCCCGCCGAGCAGGTCCCCACGCCGTCCCAAGCCGGGCAGGGACTCCCGCCGCTGCCGCAGGGGTTCGTGCCCGCACAGCCCGTCCAGGGAGCACCGCAACAGGCAGGGCAGCCGTACCAGCAGGCCCCGGCCGTCGGCCCGCAGACCGCAGCCGGGCAGCCCGCCGGATATGGCTACCCTCAGCCTCCTGCCCAGCCTCAGCCCGGACAGCCCGGACATGAGTTCCCTCCGCAGGGCTCGTTCGGCCCGGCCCAGCAGCCCGGTCACCCGGGACAGCAGCCGCACCCGGGATACCCGGCGGCGCAGGGCGGACAGCCTGTACCGGTCGACCCGCGGCAGGCCCCTCACCCCGCGCAGCCCTATCACGGACAGCCGCAGCTCGCCGGTTACGGCTACCCGCAGCAGGCGCCCCAGCCCGGGCACGCCGGCTACGGTTACCCACCTCAGCAAGCGGGTTACGGCTACCCGCAGGCTGTCCAGCCCCAGCAGCAGCTGCTCCACCAGCCGGCTCCCCCGCAGCAGCCGCCTGCCCAGCCCCAGCCCCAGCCCCAGCCCCAGCCCCAGCCCCAGCCCCAGCAGCATCCCGCTGTCCCGCCCACCGCCTACGACAACCAGGGCTGGACCGCTCCGGCCGGTCCTCAGCCCGGCGGGCCCGGTGCCCCCCAGCAGCAGGCCGCACCCGGCACCCCGCTCGGCTACAACGCCGCCGTGGAGCTCACTTCCGACCGGCTGCTGCGCCATCAGCCCAAGGCGCGCAAGAACAACACGGGCCCGTCCCGCTTCAAGTTCGGCGCCAAGAAGGAAGAGGCGGAGCGGCAGCGGAAGCTGGAGCTGATCCGTACGCCGGTCATGTCCTGCTACCGGATCGCGGTGATCAGTCTCAAGGGCGGTGTCGGCAAGACCACGACGACCATGGCGCTCGGCGCCACGCTCGCCACCGAACGTCAGGACAAGATCCTGGCGATCGACGCCAACCCGGACGCCGGCACCCTCGGTCGACGGGTCCGGCGCGAGACAGGTGCCACCATCCGCGACCTGGTGCAGGCGATCCCGCAGCTGAACAGCTACATGGACATCCGCCGCTTCACCTCGCAGGCGCCGTCGGGGCTCGAGATCATCGCCAACGACGTGGACCCGGCGGTTTCCACCACCTTCAACGACCAGGACTACCGAGCCGCGCTCGACGTGCTGGGCAGGCAGTACCCGATCATCCTCACGGACTCGGGGACCGGCCTGCTGTACAGCGCGATGCGCGGGGTCCTCGACCTCGCCGACCAGCTGATCATCATTTCCACCCCCTCGGTGGACGGCGCGAGCAGCGCCTCGACCACGCTCGACTGGCTGTCGGCGAACGGGTTCGCCGATCTCGTCCAGCGGTCGGTCACCGTGATCTCCGGTGTTCGCGAGACGGGCAAGATGATCAAGGTGGAGGACATCGTCGCGCACTTCGAGACCCGCTGCCGCGGTGTCGTCGTGGTCCCCTTCGACGAGCACCTCGCGGCAGGCGCCGAGGTGGACCTCGACATGATGCGTCCTAAGACACGCGATGCCTACTTCGATCTCGCCGCCCTCGTCGCCGAGGACATCGCCCGTACGCAACAGGGCTTCGGCAACCCGAACCTGCCGCACCAGCAGCTCCAGCAGCTCCAGCAGGGATTCGCGCCCCCGCAGGGACAGCCTCAGCAGGGATTCGTGCCCCCGTCCCAGCAGCCCTACGCCCCGCCCGGCGGTACCCCCCAGCCGGGCCAGGACTGGCAGCAGCCGGGGCCGGGCCAGGGTTGGCAGCAGCAGTCCGCACCGCCGTCGCAGGATCCGCAGCAGAACCAGCCGCAGCACGGTGTCGTACCACCCGGCTGGACACAGCAATAACGACAAATCGCCCACGAACGCCGGAGGGCCGGCACCATATGGTGCCGGCCCACCGGCGTTGGGGGGGGGTTTTTGGCGGGCGAGGCCCGGCCC
>NZ_JBEXTV010000080.1:0-31731 GCF_040628835.1 Streptomyces sp. NPDC006134
CCTTCGAGCTTCGGCATCTCGAAGATCAGCCGGTGGCCGTTCATCTATGCGGGCACCATCCCGATGCCGGAGCAAACCCCCGGATCAGGTCAAACTCGTACACCACTTCTCAGGACGCAACCCGAACATGCGACTCGTTGTAAGGTAGGGAAACCGCCCTTGACCTGCAAAATCGCAGGCAGGGAGCCTATGTCCAGGAGTACCTCGATGATGCGTACAATGTTCAAGTCCAAGATCCACCGCGCCATCGTCACCCAGGCCGACCTGCACTACGTGGGATCGGTGACCATCGACGCCGACCTGCTCGACGCCGCCGACCTGCTGCCCGGCGAGCTCGTGCACATCGTGGACGTCACCAACGGCGCCCGGCTGGAGACCTACGTCATCGAGGGTGAGCGGGGATCCGGGGTGATCGGGATCAACGGGGCCGCCGCCCATCTCGTCCACCCCGGCGACCTCGTGATCATCATCAGCTACGCTCAGGTCACCGACGCCGAGGCGCGGGCGCTCCGGCCGCGGGTCGTGCACGTGGACCGCGACAATCGCATCGTGGCCCTGGGGGCCGACCCGTCCGAGCCGGTGCCGGGCTCGGACCAGGAACGCAGCCCGCAGGCCCGGTCGGCCTGACGCGGCCCGGACAAGGGAACGAGGAGCGTGCCGCCCGTGAGCGACATCGAGATCCGCGACGACCGGACGGCGGGCCGCCTGGAGGCGGTGGGGGACGGTGAGGTCGTCGGCCGGATCGAGTACTTCGTGCTCGACACCCCCGCGCGCGCCCTGGTCCCCGTGCACACCGTGGTGGAGCCGGCCCACGAGGGGAAGGGCGTCGCGGGCTCACTGGCGCGCGAGCTGTACGCCGTCGCGGGGCGCGAGGGCGTCGCCGTCGCACCGCTGTGCCCGTACGTCGTCCGGTGGGCCGAGCGCCACCCCGACGAGGCGCCGCCGGCCGGCCCGGAGCTGCTGCGGGCGGCCAAGGAGTGGCTGATGGCGCACCCCGGACGGTTCTGACCCGGGTCCCGGACGGTCCTGAAGGGAGGGCCGGGGTGTCCGTGCCCGTGCTGCGCGTCGACCGGCCGATGGCCGCCTCCTCGGTCGCCGCGGGGCCGCGGGTCACCGTCCTCGCGGCCCTGGAGAGCACGCTCGCGCCGACGCGGACACCGATCGTGGACGAGGCCCGCCGCGCCGCGCCGGCCGGCCGAGGTACGGACCGTCCTGGTCGCCGGTGCCCGGAACCGCTTCGGGGCGGGTGACACCGAGGGATACCTGCGCCGGGTGGCGGACGCCGCGGACGCGGTCACCGACGCCGACGCGATCGTGCTCGTCCATGCCTCCATGGCCCCGGCCCGGCGCCTGGTGGCGGCCGCCGTCCCGGTGCTGTCCGGCCCCCCGGCCGGGGGGCGGCGGCGGAGGCCGGGGCGGCGGGGTTCCCGCGGCGGCGCCATGCGGGTGGGCCCACCTGGCCGCCGCCGTTCATGCGGAGGAGTGATGCGGGGGAGTGAGTGGGGGCGCGACCGCAGGGTACGCGGGCAAGTAGTCCAGAGCCGAAGTCGACCGACTGGCCGGAGGACACCTGTCATGACGAACCCGTATCCGGATCCCGTCCCGCCGGGACCCACGCCAGGTCCGGATCCCCAGCCCCCGCAGCCGTACCCGGATCCCGTCCCGCCGCCCGCGCCGCACCCGGCCCCGGGCCCGGTGCCGACCCCGCCGCCGGAACCGGAGCCGCCCGCGCCGCCCGGCCCGGCCCCGGGCCCGCAGCCCACGCCCCCACCGCCGCACCCCGGTCCGCCTCCCGAGCCGTCCCCGTCCCCGATCCCGCCGGGACCGGAGCCGGTGCCGAACCCGGAGCCGGGACCACCGCTCACCTGAGTCATATGCGCCGCGGGCGGCGGCCGGCCGCCCGCGGCACCGTCCGCCGTCCCGTGCCCGCCGCCTCGGTACGAGCGGACCGTCCGGCCGATCGCCGCCGGTTCCCCGCCACTTGGCGTGACCGAGCGGCTGATTGCCGTCTTGTCACGGCCGGTTCCCGCCGCATACTTTTGCCCCTCCTGACGCAGTGTCGAGGGGGACCTTCCATGGCCGTACGCGGCCGGCACCGCCGGTACCAGCCGAACAGGATCAACCGCGCCTCACTCACCCTCACGGCGAGCGGAGCCGGCATGGCGCTGCCGCTCATCGGCACCGGGACCGCTCAGGCGGCCGACGTCGAGACCTGGGACGAGGTCGCCGCCTGCGAATCCACCAACGACTGGGACATCAACACCGGCAACGGGTACTACGGCGGGCTGCAGTTCACCCAGTCCACCTGGGAGGCGTACGGCGGCACCCGGTACGCGCCGCGCGCCGACCTGGCCACCAAGGACCAGCAGATCGCCGTCGCCGAGAAGGTGCTCGACGGGCAGGGGCCCGGCGCCTGGCCGGTGTGCTCGGCCCGCGCCGGACTGACCCGGGGCGGCGCGGAGCCGGACATCCGCCCCGCCGGTTCCCCGAAGCCCGGGAAGAGCGCCGAGGGGGCCGGCGCGAAAGGCTCTTCCCCGGCGGGGGAGAGGGCAGGGAAGGGCGGCGGCGGGACCGGCGCGACGGCCGGCCGCGGTCCCGTCCAGGACGTACGTCCGCAGACCCCGCCGCAGTCCCGGGCCGGTCAGGCCGAGATGTACACGGTCGTCTCCGGCGACACGCTGTCCGGCATCGCGGAGGCCGAGCGGGTCCGGGGCGGCTGGCAGCGGCTGTACGCCGCCAACCGCGGCACGATCGGAGCCGATCCCGATGTGATCCTCCCGGGCCAGCGGCTGAGGGTGAGCGGTGCGGACACGGCCGCCGGTTCCCCCGAGCGCACCGGCCGGAAGAGGGCCGAACCGTCCGCTTCCCCGCGGCAGGGGAAGGCGACGGAGGCGACGCCGGACAGCCGGGCCGGGAGCAGGAAGAGCGCGGGCGAGAAGGGCCAGGACAGGAACGCCGGGACCAAGAAGGGCGACGGCGGGAAGGCCGACGCCGGGAAGGGCAGCGCGCACCGGGCCGCGAGCGGACACGCGGTGGTGGCCCCCGTCGACGCCGCCCTGGGCACGCCCTACCGGCAGGCGGGCTCCGCCTGGTCGAAGGGCTACCACACCGGCGTCGACTTCCCCGTGCCCACCGGCACCTCCGTGAAGTCGGTCGCGGCGGGCCGCGTCGTCAGCGCCGGCTGGGGCGGCTCGTACGGCTACCAGGTGGTGATCCGGCACACCGACGGCCGCTACAGCCAGTACGCACACCTGTCGGCGATCTCGGTGAAGGACGGACAGTCCGTCGGCGCCGGGCAGCGCATCGGCCGATCGGGGTCCACCGGCAACAGCTCGGGCCCGCATCTGCACTTCGAGGTGCGGACGGGGCCCGGCTTCGGCGCGGACGTCGACCCGGTCGCCTATCTGCGGGCCGGCGGCGTCAGGATCTGACCCGTGCCCGGCACCGGTCGGGCACCGGCGCCGGCATCGGGATGCAGGGGCCCGCGCAGAACGGGACGTAGGACGGCAGGTAAGGGCCGGGGACCGTCGGCTCCCCGGACTCGTACGGGGACCCGTGGGCATCCTCCCGCAAGGCCGGTGCCGCCGGGGCGGGGACGGACGCGGTCCCGCGCGACGCGGCGGCAGAGCGCCCGGAGAGTTCCGGAAGCAGGTCTTCCCGGGCACGCCCCGGCTCGGCCGCAGCCGCCGCACCGGAGCTCTCCGGCGCACGTGCCGGAGCCGGGACCGGGGCCGGGTTCGGGCCCGAGATCGGGTTCGGGGCCGGGGCTTCGGCCGGAGCCGGAGCCGCGGCCTGCGCCCCGGCCTCCCGCTGGGTACGCGCGATCCGCTCCGTCGTCAGCAGGATCAGACCACCGGCTGCCACGACGCCGCAGCCCAGCGCGAGCACCGTGCCCGTCGTGCCGTAGCGGAAGGTTTCGCCGAACAGCGTGATGCCGACCGCCGCCGCCAGCACCGGGTTCACCACCGTGAGCGTGGCCAGCGGAGCCGCCAGGCCGGCGCCCTTGTAGGAGGCCTGGGACAACAGCATCCCGGACGTGGCGAAGACGCCTATGACGGCCAGGGACGGCAGGTCCGCCGCCGTCACGCCGCCCGTCCAGCCGACGGCCACCAGCTTGGTGAAGACCGAGGACATGCCGAACGCGATGCCGGACGCGGTCGCGAGCAGCATGCTGCGCACCGCGGGATGCCGGTGCGCGGCCCGCCCCGCGATCATCAGCGCCACGACGGCGCCGCCGGTGACCAGGGCCACGGCCGCCCGCTCGGACACGGCCAGCGACTGCGCGTCCGAGGTGCCGACCAGGGACAGCAGACCCGCGAGGCCGACGGTCGCCATGAGCGCGCCCCGCCAGGCGGTCGCGCCGGCCCTGCGGCCCACGAACAGCGCCGCCATGGGCAGGGCGAACACGATGGTCAGCGCTCCGAGCGGCTGTACGAGGCTCAGCGGGCCGTAGGCGAGGGCGGCGACGTGCAGCAGTCCGCCGAGACCGTTGAGGGCGACCGCGGCCCACCAGCCGGGCTGCCGCAGGGGGGCGTACTGCCGCTCGGGAGAGGACTCCGCGACCCGCTCCTGCACGATCGCCCCGCCCGCGTACGCCACGGCGGAGACGAGCGAGAGGAGAACGGACAACGCGAGGGCGCTCATCGGCTGCTCCTCTGCGCGAGGCGGGGGCCGGGGGCCCGGCGCGGCGTACGGTCGGCTTCCATACTCCCTACGATGCCGTGCGGCGCTCTTCCCGTCGTCGTCCCTGAGCACGCACTGGGTCCTACTGCCGATGGAGTAGGAGGCGGGCTCCGTCATCCCGTGGGTGGGCGTTGCCGGGTACCTGTCCCTGAAGGGGCTCCCTTAGAGGCACCCCTGAAGGCACCCGGTCCGAGGGCAGCGGCACCGGGTCTGACGGGGATACGGCAGATCAGGTATCAGTCTCCTTGTGGATCTCGACCCCCGGCTCTCCGCTCTCCGCCCGCTCGGCGGCTTCTTCGCCCTGCACGCTCCCGGCCCCCCGCCCCGTCGGCTCGCCCCGCTCGCGGAGGTGTACGGGCCGGCGGTACCGGAGGCAGGTCCGGATCCGCTGGCGTTCCGCGTCCGCAAGGTCGAGGAAGCCCTGCGCGCCCCCGAGACGCGGATCGCCGTCTCCGTGGCCCACCAGGGGCTCGCGGCCCGGCTGTGGTCCGCCGCCCTCGGCTGCGCCGTGCTGTACGGCCGCGTTCCCGACCTCGACCCGCACCTGCTGCACTGGGACCCCGACGCCGCGGCCCCCGACGACCTGTGGCTCACCCAGGTGCGCCCGCACTCCAGTGACACGAGTGACACGAGTGACACGAGCGACGAGGGTGCCGCAGCCGTCCTCGCGGACGCCGTACTGCGCGCCCACCTGATACCGCTGGCGGCGGCCCTGCGCGCCCGGTACCGCGTCGCGGCGGGCCTGCTGCGGGGCAACACGGCCTCGGCGCTCGCCGGTGCCGCCCGCGAACTGGACCGCTGGGCCCGCGCCCACGGCCGTCCCGACGCCGCCGCCCGCGCCCGGTCCGTGACCGCCGCACTGCTCGGCCACCCCCTGCTCACCGGCACCGGCACGCTCACCGGCACCGCCTTCCGCCGCCGCAGCTGCTGCCTGTACTACCGTGTGCCCGGCGGAGGCGTCTGCGGCGACTGCTGCTTCCCGACCCCTCCAGGGTCCGCGTCCCCGAGCCCTCCAGGATCCGCGTCCCCGAGCCCTTGAGGGCCCGCGGCCCTCCCGGCCCCTCACCGCATCCCCGGCCGCCAGCACCTCTGGCCGGCCACACTCCTGGCCATCTGCCCCTGGCTCCCCGGCCCCTGGCCCTCTTTCCCTCGCCCTCTTCCCTCCACGCTCCGCCCGGGTGACCATGGGACGATCGACCGCGGCGACGGGAGGGTGCGGGTGCGCGTGGGACTGCTGACCCGGGAGTACCCGCCGGACGTGTACGGCGGCGCCGGCGTCCACGTCGAGTTCCTCGCCCGCGAACTCGCCCGCCTCGTCGACCTGGACGTGCACTGCTGGGGCGAGGGCCGGGCGGAGGGAGTGCTGCGCCACCGGCCGTGGCCCGCGCTCGACGGGGCCAACGACGCGCTGCGCACCTTCTCCGTGGACCTCACCATGGCCGCCGCCCTGGCCGACCGCCACCTGGTCCACTCGCACACCTGGTACGCGGCGCTCGGCGGCCACCTCGCCAAGCTCCTCCACGGCATCCCGCACGTGGTCACCGCCCACTCCCTGGAGCCCCTGCGCCCCTGGAAGGCCGAGCAGCTCGGCGGCGGATACGCCCTGTCGAGCTGGGCGGAGCGCACCGCGATCGAGGCCGCCGACGCGGTGATCGCCGTCTCCGGCGCCATGCGCGAGGACATCCTCACCTGCTACCCGGCGCTGGCGCCGGACCGGGTCCACGTCGTGCACAACGGCATCGACACCACCCTCTACCGGCCCGATCCCGCCACCGGCGTCCTGGACCGCATCGGCCTGGACCGCTCCCGGCCGTACGTCCTGTTCGTCGGCCGCATCACCCGTCAGAAGGGCGTGCCCCATCTGCTGCGCGCCGTCCGGGACATCGACCCGGCGGCGCAGGTCGTCCTGTGCGCGGGCGCGCCCGACACCCCCGAGGTCGACCGGGAGTTCCGCGACCTGTTCGGCGAGCTGAGCCGGGTGCGCGCGGGCGTGCACTGGATCCCCACGATGCTGCCGCGCCCGGAGGTGGTCCAACTCCTCACCCACGCCGCCGTGTTCGTCTGCCCCTCGGTGTACGAACCCCTCGGCATCGTCAACCTGGAGGCGATGGCCTGCGGCACGCCCGTCGTCGCCTCCCGGACCGGCGGCATCCCCGAGGTCGTGGAAGACGGCGGAACCGGGGTACTCGTGCCCGTGGACGACGATTTCGAGGCGGGTCTCACGCGGGCCCTGGACAGGCTCCTGGGCGATCCGGAGACCGCCCGGCGGATGGGCGAGGCGGGGCGGGAGCGGGCGGTGCGCGCGTTCGGCTGGGACACGGTCGCGCGCCGTACCGTCCGGCTCTACGAGGAGATCCTCGGACGGTCGTAGCCGTCCCGTACGAGCACAGGCACGGGAACGAGCACGGGCACAGGCACAGGCAGGGAACGGCGAGGGCGAGGGGAGCGGCCATGCGGCGTGGGGGTCCATCGGTGCTCGGGATCGTGCTGGCGGGCGGGGAGGGCAAGCGCCTGATGCCCCTGACCGCGGACCGCGCCAAACCCGCGGTCACCTTCGGCGGCACGTACCGCCTCGTCGACTTCGTCCTGTCCAACCTCGTCAACGGCGACATCCTGCGCATCTGCGTCCTGACCCAGTACAAGTCGCACTCGCTGGACCGGCACATCACCACCACCTGGCGGATGTCCAGCCTGCTCGGCAACTACGTCACACCCGTCCCGGCCCAGCAGCGGCTCGGCCCCCGCTGGTACCTGGGCAGCGCCGACGCGATCCTGCAGTCCCTGAACCTCGTGCACGACGAACAGCCCGACCACGTCGCGGTGTTCGGCGCCGACCACGTCTACCGCATGGACCCGCGGCAGATGATCGCCCAGCACATCGAGTCGGGGGCGGGCGTGACGGTGGCCGGAATCCGCGTGCCGCGCGCCGAGTCGTCGTCGTTCGGCGTGATCACCCCCGGCTCCGGCGGCCTGGCCGTCGACGGCTTCCTGGAGAAGCCCGCCGATCCGCCGGGCCTGCCCGACGACCCCGAGTGCGTCTTCGCCTCGATGGGCAACTACGTCTTCACCACCAAGGCCCTGATCGAGGCGTTGCGCCGGGACGCCGAGGACGAGGACTCGGCGCACGACATGGGCGGTTCGATCCTGCCCCGGCTCACCGAGCAGGGCGCGGCGGCGCTGTACGACTTCGGCACCAACCACGTGCCCGGCGAGACCTCCCGCGACCAGGGCTACTGGCGGGACGTGGGCACCCTCGACGCCTACTACGACGCCCACATGGACCTGATCGCCGAGCGCCCCGCCTTCAACCTGTACAACCGCGACTGGCCGATCTACACCCACTCGGGCCAGCTCTCGCCCGCCCGCTTCCACGGGGGCGGCATCGCCGGCGAGTCGATCGTCAGCGCCGGGTGCCTGATCCGCGGTCAGGTCACGCGGTCGGTGCTGTCGCCGGGGGTCGTGGTCGACCCGGGCGCGGTGGTGCAGGGCTCGGTACTGCACGACAACGTGCACGTCGGGCGCGGTGCGGTGGTGCGCGGGGCGGTACTGGACAAGAACGTCGTGGTGCCGCCGGGCGCGACGATCGGCGTCAGCCCGGAGCGGGACGCGGAGCTCTACACCGTCTCGAAGGGCGGGGTGATCGCGCTGGGCAAGGGACAGCGGGTGCGCTGACCACCGCCCGCCCGGCGGTCCCCTGGACCCCCACCCCGAACCATGCTGTCATGTCTACGTCATTACATCGATGTCATGGACGGGGTGACCGGCCGTCGTCCGGCGCCCCGCCTCGAAGGAGAGGACCCGTGCGCATCAGACGGCTCAGAGACCGGTTCACCCTCCTGCTCGCCGCGGCGCTCGGCGTCGCGGGACTGACCACCGCCCCCTCCGCGAGCGCGGCCGGCGAGCCCGCCCCGGAGATCCACGGCCTGAAGGGCGAGTACTACACCCACTCCGCCCCCGGCGCCTTCGACTTCCACGAACTGAAGGCCACCGCCTTCGACCCGCAGCTCGACTTCGGCACCCTCGAACCCCGCCTGAACTTCACCACCGGCCGGTCGGACGACGTCAGCGTCCGCTGGACCGGGAAGATCGTTCCGGAGAAGACCGGCCCGCACACCTTCTCGGTCGTCGGCGACAACGGCTTCCGTCTGTGGATCGACGGGAAGCTCGCCATCGACCACTGGGTCGACGACTGGGACCGGGAACAGACCTCCGAGCCCGTCGAGCTGACGGCGGGCCGCGCCCACGACTTCAAGGTGGAGTACTTCGAGCACTTCGGCGGCTCCCACCTGCACGTCCGCTGGACCGAACCCGGCGGCGCCAAGGAGCCCGTACCGCAGTCGGCGTTCCGGCTGCCCGACGGGTTCGCCTACGACGGGCCCACCGCGGCGACGGTCCTCGCCACCGGCCGCACGCTGAAGCTGGACTTCGCCCGGCCCCTGGCCGCACCCCCGGCCGGCTTCACCGATCACCTCGACGCGGTGATCGGCGGCGCCGCGTGGCCCCTGGGCGCGGCCACGCCGGACCCCGCCGACCCCTCGGCCCTGCTCGTCGCCCTCGACGAACCCGTCGTCGGCGACAAGACGGGCACCGCGCCCGGCACCGCCGACGTCCGCTACGACGGTGAAGGCGGCCTCACCGACGCCGACGGCAACGTTGTCAAGGCGTTCCTGAGCAGCGGCCCCAACCGGTCCACGTACGAACTGCGCACCCGGTGGGCCGAGGAGGTCGGGCCGGACAACGCCCACCCGGAGTACCCGCGCCCGCAGCTCACCCGCGCCGACTGGCTGAACCTCAACGGCCGCTGGGAGTTCGCCGCCGCCGAGGCGGGCGAGCGGCCGCCGTTCGGCAGGACCCTCGGCGAGCGCATCCTCGTGCCCTACCCGGTGGAGTCCCAGCTCTCCGGCGTGCAGCGGCACGAGGACCGCATGTGGTACCGCCGCACCTTCACCGTCCCCGCCGGCTGGCACATCGGCTCCGGCAAGCGGCTGAAGCTCAATTTCGGCGCCGTCGACTGGCACGCCAGGGTCTGGGTCAACGGCATCGAGGTGGCCGAGCACAAGGGCGGTTACGACAAGTTCGGCGCGGACGTCACCGACGCGCTCCGGCCCGGCCGCACCCAGGAGCTGATCGTCGGCGTGTACGACCCGACCGACGCGGCGGGCGGTGAGAACCCGCCGCTGGGCAAGCAGCGCCTGGACCCCAGCGGCATCTGGTACACCCCCAGCTCCGGCATCTGGCAGACGGTCTGGCTGGAGCCGGTCGCCCGCGACCACGTCGACTCCCTCAAGCTCACCCCGGACGTCGCCGCGGGCACGCTCACCGTCGAGCCGCGCGGCGTGCGCGACGGCGTCCCGGTCACGGCGACGGCGTACGCCGGCACCCGCGAGGTCGCCAGGGCCACCGGCCGCACCGGCCGCCCTCTGACCCTGACGATCGACGACCCGCGCCTGTGGTCCCCGGACGACCCGTTCCTGTACGACCTGAAGGTCACCGTCGGCGCCGACCGCGTCGGCAGCTACTTCGGGATGCGGTCCGTCGCGGTGGAGAAGGTGAACGGCGTGCCCCGCACGCTCCTCAACGGCGAGCCCGTCTTCCTGATGGCCACCCTCGACCAGGGCTTCTGGCCCGACGGCCTGCACACCGCGCCCACCGACGAGGCCCTGGCATACGACCTGAGGCTGCACAAGAAGCTCGGCTTCAACTCCGTGCGCAAGCACATCAAGGTCGAACCCGACCGCTGGTTCCACTGGGCCGACCGGCTCGGCCTGCTGGTGTGGCAGGACATGCCCGCCATGACCGCCGGGGTGACCCCGGACGCCGAGGCGCGCGCCCAGTACGAGCGCGAGATGAAGGAGATGATCGACGAGCACATCAGCAGCCCGTCGGTGATCATGTGGGTCACCTTCAACGAGGGCTGGGGCCAGTACGACGTCGGCCGCGTCGCCGCGCAGGCCAAGTCCTGGGACCCGACCCGCCTGGTGAACAACCAGTCCGGGCTCAACCTGGGAGCCGACGGCAACGCCGGCGACATCATGGACGAGCACGGCTACCCGAGCCCCGCCCTGCCGCCCCGCCCGGACGGCGAACGCGCGCTGGTCAGCGGCGAGTACGGCGGCCTCGGCCTGGCGGTGCCCGGACACGCCTGGTCCGTGCAGCAGTCGTACGTCGACGTCGACCCGGCCGCGTACACCGACGGCTACCTGGACAGGCTGGACGAGGTGCGGGCGCTGGTGTGCCGGGGGAGCAACGGCGCCGTGTACACCCAGATCTCGGACGTCGAGGGCGAGCTGAACGGGCTGACGACCTACGACCGCGCGGTCCTCAAGCCGGACGCGGAGCGGGTGCGGGCCGCCCACGAGGCGCTGATCCGCGACGCGTCCCGGGCGGCTCCGGCCGGGTGCCCGGCGAACGGTTCCTGAGCCCCGAAGCCCCATGAGTCCCGCTTCCCTCACCGGTTCATGAGGGAAGCGGGACTTAATCTGGTATTAACTGTGCGTAGCCCGATCGCACTTGACCGTAATCGCCGAAGGGCGATTGACTGCTCGCCCACCCGTCGTCGATGCGAGGCACGCCCTTGACTTCCGACCCGCTCGCTCCTCTCGACCTCGCCTTCTGGAACATCGAGACCGCCGGGCATCCGATGCACCTCGGAGCGCTCGGCGTCTTCTCCGCCCGCTCGCCGGCCGCGGGCGCGCACGCGGCGGACCTGCTCGCGGCCCGCGCCGCCGCCGTACCCGGGCTGCGCATGCGCATCCGGGATGTGTGGCAGCCGCTCGCCCTGGGCCGGCCGCTCTCCTTCGGCGGCGCCGCCCGCGAACCCGACCCGGCCTTCGACCCCCTCGACCACGTCCGGCTGCACGCGCCCACCGCGGACTTCCACGCCGACGCGGGCCGCCTCCTTCAGCGCCCGCTGCGGCGCGACCGGCCGCCGTGGGAGGCCCATGTGCTGCCGGGCGAGGACGGCACGTCGTTCGCCGTGCTGTTCAAGTTCCACCACGCCCTCGCCGACGGGCTGCGCGCGCTCACCCTCGCCGCGGCGATCCTCGACCCGGTGGACGCCCCGGCGCCCCGCCCGCGCCCCGCGCCGCCCCGGAGCGGCGGGCTGCCGGACGTGCGCAGCCTGCCGGGACTGCTGCGCGGCGCCCTGTCCGGCGCGGGCCGCGCCCTGGACATCGGCGCCTCCGTCGCCCTGTCCACCCTCGACGCGCGCTCCTCGCCCGCGCTCACCGCCGGGCCCTCCGGCACCCGCCGCACCGCCGGGACGGTCGTCGACCTCGACGACGTGCACCGCATCCGCAAGACCGAGGGCGGCACCGTCAACGACGTCCTGATCGCGGTCGTCGCGGGCGCCCTGCGCCGCTGGCTCGACGAACGCGGCGACGGCAGCGAGGGCGTGGCCCCCCGCGCCCTGATCCCGGTCTCCAAGCGCCGCCCGCGCACCGCGCAGCCGCCGGGCAACCGGCTCTCCGGCTACTTGATACGGCTTCCGGTCGGCGACCCCGACCCCCTCGGCCGCCTCGGCGCGGTCCGCGCCGCCATGGACCGCAACAAGGACGCCGGGCCCGACCGGGGCGCCGGAGCGGTGGCCCTGCTCGCCGACCACGTGCCGGCGCTCGGCCACCGGCTCGGCGGGCCCCTGGCCGGGCGGGCCGCCCGGCTCTGGTTCGACATCCTGGTCACCAGCGTGCCCCTGCCCGGCCTCGGCCTGAAGCTCGGCGGCCACCCGCTCACCGCGGTCCACCCCTTCGCGCCGCTGGCCCCCGGCCACTCCCTGGCGGTCGCCGTCTCCACCTACCGCGGGCGCGTCCACTACGGGCTGGTCGCCGACGCCGAGGCCGTACCGGACCTCGGCCGGCTGGCCGGCGCCCTGTCCGAGGAGGTGGAGACGTTGCTCACTGCCTGCCGCCCCTGACGGGCGCGGGTTTGGCGGCACGGCCCGGCGCTCCGTAAACTCACCCGTTCGAAAGCGGGCGCGAGTCGGAGCGCCGCAACGGGTGACCAGGGAACGGCAGCGGCGATGACGGTGACAGACAACGGCCCGGCGGCCACGGACGACGCGACCGCGTCCTCGTACGGCCCCGGCATCGACCCGGAGCGCCTGGCCGTCTGCCTCAGCGTGCTGGAGGAGCTCGACAAGCTCGACGTCGACCACCCCGACGCGATCAAGGTGCGCCGGGCCACCTCGCACATCTACCGCACGGTCAAGCAGCGCCGCCGCCAGGAGCGCCGGGCCGCCAAGACCGCCCACGACCGGGCGGTCACCGAGGCCACCGCCACCGGCTCCGCCGAGCGCATCGACGACGAGACCGAGGGCATCCTGCCCTCCTCCAAGGTCGAGCCCGGCCGGATCGCGGGGATACTCCAGCGCCCCCGCTCCTGCTACGTCTGCAAGACGCGGTACGTCGAGGTCGACTACTTCTACCACCAGCTCTGCCAGAAGTGCGCCGCCGAGAACCGGGCCCGGCGCGAGGCCCGCACCGACCTGACCGGCAAGCGGGCGCTGCTCACCGGCGGCCGGGCCAAGATCGGCATGTACATCGCGCTGCGGCTGCTGCGCGACGGCGCCCACACCACGATCACGACCCGGTTCCCCAACGACGCCATCCGCCGCTTCAAGGCCCAGCCCGACAGCGACGAGTGGATCCACCGGCTGAAGATCGTCGGCATCGACCTGCGCGACCCGGCCCAGGTCGTCGCGCTCGCCGAGTCGGTCGCCGCCGCCGGCCCGCTCGACATCCTGATCAACAACGCGGCGCAGACCGTACGCCGCTCCCCGCAGGCCTACAGCGAGCTGGTCGCCGCCGAGTCCGGCCCGCTGCCCGCCGGGGAGCTGCCCGCCGCCGAGGTGATCGGCACCTTCGGCTCCGGCGCGGTCGCCGAGCTCCCGGTCGCCGGGGGCGGCGCGCTCACCGCCCAGGAGGTCACCGACCTCGCGCTGGTCTCCGGCTCCGCCTCCCTGGACCGCATCGCGGCGGGCACCGCGATCGACGCGGGCGGCCTGGTGCCCGACCTGCACGACACCAACAGCTGGGTGCAGACGGTGGACGAGGTCACGCCCATCGAGCTGCTGGAGGTCCAGCTGTGCAACTCGACGGCGCCGTTCATCCTGATCAGCCGGCTGCGCCCGGCGATGGCGGCGTCCCCGTCCCGGCGGACGTACATCGTCAACGTCTCCGCCATGGAAGGCGTCTTCGCCCGCGGCTACAAGGGCGCCGGCCACCCGCACACCAACATGGCCAAGGCCGCCCTGAACATGCTCACGCGCACCAGCGCCCAGGAGATGTTCGACAAGGACGGCATCCTGATGACGGCCGTCGACACCGGCTGGATCACCGACGAGCGCCCGCACCCCGACAAGGTCCGCCTCGCGGAGGCCGGCTTCCACGCCCCGCTCGACCTGATCGACGGCGCCGCCCGCGTCTACGACCCGATCGTGCGCGGCGAGGCGGGCGAGGACCTGTACGGCGTCTTCCTGAAGGACTACGCGCCCGGCAAGTGGTGACGGCGCACGGACGAGGCGGGCGGGCCGGCGCGCCCGGCCGCCCGTCCACCGGTGCCCGGCGGCGGGTCAGTCGACCGCGCCCAGGCGGGAGTTGCGCTCCGCCACCAGTTCCAGCAGCGTGCGCCAGTCCTCCAGCACCCCGGCGTCGAAGCCGGCGCCACGGCCCTCCTCGGCCGCCTGACGCAGGCTGAGCAGGTCGTCGTCGGCCCGGACGTCCGAGCCGTCGTGGTGGCGCAGCAGACGGGCGATCCGGTCACCGAGCAGCGGCCGTACCGCCGCGGCCGTGCGTTCGGCATGGCCGTGCGGATCGCCGGGCCACAGCAGCCGGCCGACCGGATGCACCAGCCCGGCCACCTGGAGTTCCTTGTCGGCGGGGCGGCTGCGGCGCAGCAGCGCGGCGGTCCGCAGCGCGTGGTCGTGCAGATCCACCGGCGCGTCACCGCGTCCCGCGGCGCTCCGCGTGCCCCGGCAGGCGTACAGCAGGTCCATCAGCTCCTCGACGCTGCGCAGTTCCATGCGTCCGTCCTCCCGCGAGAAGGCCGTTGCCGTCCGCCAGCAGACCATGGCCGCCTTGCGCCCGGGCCAACGGCACTTGAACGGTGCGGCCCTGCGGGTGACGGCCGTACCGGGCGGTGTGCGGGAGAGGGCGAGGGGCGACGCCCGTCCGGCCCCTGGGCCGAACGGGTGAGCCGCCCATCGGAGCCCGTGGGGGGGCGAAACGGTGCGAACCGGCCGCCGGACGCACAGCGAAACGTCATGGTTACCCCAAGTTTTCGCTCCTATCGAGCGGACCTCCGCTCATTTGGTTAATCTGGTCCGGACGGGCAGCAGCAAGGGGCCCCAACCCGCACCCACGGCCCGTCATGGGACAAGCCGGCGCACAGCGGCCTGCTCCCACCCGAGTTACCGGCGCCACCGCGTCCGAACTGCTTTCGACCAAGACCCGAGCGGGCGTCAGGTACGGGACGGCAGACTGGCCGGCGACGCCCGAGGGTGACCGACACGTGAGGAGTGCGCGGTGACACCGGAGAAGACCAATCGCGAACAGCGACCCAAGGAACGCGGGGAGCGGGCCGGCCGCCGGCCAGGAGAGATCGGCAGCCTCGACGTCTGGGCCCGCTCCGCCCCCATCCGCCTCGCGGGTTACGAGGACGACCTCGCCGAGCCGCACATCCTGCCCAGCGTGGACTGACCCGCCCGCCGGAAACCGGCGGGAACCCTCCGCGATCGCCGGCGCAGGGGTCTGCGACACTCACGCCCATGCTGATCAGGGACGCAACGACCGACGACTGGCCGCGCATCTGGCCCTTCTGGCACCGCATCGTCGCCGCCGGCGAGACCTACGCCTGGGACCCGGAGACCTCCGAGGAGGAGGCCCGGGTCCTGTGGATGAACCCCGCCAAGCGGGTCTTCGCCGTCGAGGACGACGCCGGCGCCGTCATCGCCTCGGCCTACCTCACCTCCAACTACGGCGGCCCCGCCGCCCGGATCGCCAACGCCGGCTTCATGGTCGACCCCGACCGGGCGGGCCGCGGCACCGGCCGGGCCCTCGCCGAGCACGTCCTGGCCGCAGCCAAGGCCGACGGCTACCGTGGCATGGTCTTCAACGCCGTCGTCGAGACCAACCCGGCCGTCAGGCTGTGGACCTCCCTCGGCTTCACGATCCTCGGCACCGTGCCGGACGCCTTCGAGCACCCGCGGCACGGGCGGGTCGGCCTGCACGTCATGTACCGGGCCTTGTAGACGCCGAACAGGCCAAGCACACCGTACGGTTCGAGCCGCGCGCGGCGGGGGAGCTCTACAGAAGCCCCCCTGGCGCGCCGGGTCCCGTGACCCGCGCGCCCACCCGGTCACCGCCGCGGCCCGCCGGAACCGTCCGCGGCCCAGTCACGGAGCGCCCGCATGCATGACGACCGCACCCTCGTCGAAGCCCGCCTCCGGCGGGTCCTCGACGAACGCATCCGTCCCGCCGTGTACCCCGAGTCCGTGCCGCTGGACGTCGCGGTGTGGCACGCCCCCGGTGAGCCCGTGCCGGTCGCCGAAGGGCTGGCGGCCGAACCGGAGCCCATCGCGGTGGGCACCCGCTGGGGCGCCCCCTGGGGCACCAGCTGGTTCCGCGTCACCGGAACCGTCCCCGGACGGTGGGCGGGCCGGACCGTCGAGGCGATCCTCGACCTCGGCTTCGACGAGAACATGCCCGGCTTCCAGTGCGAGGGCCTGGTGTACCGGCCCGACGGCACCCCGGTGAAGGGCCTCAACCCGCGCACCCCGTGGGTGCGCGTCGGCGCCCCCGCCGAGGGCGGCGAGGAGGTGCGCCTGCACATCGAGGCCGCCTCCAACCCTGTCATCATGGGCTCCCGTCCCTTCGCGCCGACCCGGCTCGGCGACCGGGAGACCGCGGGCGGCGAACCGCAGTACACCCTCGCCCGCATGGACCTCGCCGTCTTCGACGAGACGGTGTGGCAGCTCGTGATCGACCTGGAGGTGCTCGGCGGGCTGATGACCGAGCTGCCGGTGGACTCGCCGCGCCGCTGGGAGATCCTGCGGGCGGTGGACCGGGCCCTGGACGCCGTCGACCTCCAGGACGTGGGCGGCACGGCGGGCGAGGCCCGCGCACGGCTCGCCGGCGTCCTCTCCGCCCCCGCCGTGCCCTCCGCCCACCGCATCGGCGCCGTCGGCCACGCGCACATCGACTCGGCGTGGCTGTGGCCGCTGCGCGAGACCGTCCGCAAGGTCGCCCGCACCGCCGCGAACATGACCGCGCTGCTGGAGGACGAGCCGGACTTCGTCTTCGCCATGTCGCAGGCCCAGCAGTGGGCGTGGGTGAAAGAGCACCGGCCCGAGGTGTGGGCGCGGGTGAAGAAGGCGGTGGCCGGCGGGCGGTTCGTGCCGGCCGGCGGCATGTGGGTGGAGTCGGACACCAACATGCCCGGCTCGGAGGCGATGGCCCGGCAGTTCGTGCACGGCAAGCGGTTCTTCCTCGACGAGTTCGGCATCGAGAACGAGGAGGCGTGGCTGCCGGACACCTTCGGCTTCGCCGCCGGCCTGCCGCAGATCGTCAAGGCGGCCGGATCGAAGTACCTGCTGACGCAGAAGATCTCCTGGTCGCAGACGAACACGTTCCCCCACCACACCTTCCGGTGGGAGGGCATCGACGGCACCCGGATCTTCACCCACTTCCCGCCCGCCGACACCTACAACTGCCAGATGACGGGCGCCGAGATCGCCCACGCCGTCCGCAACTTCAAGGACAAGGGCGCCGCCCGCCGCTCCCTCGCCCCCACCGGCTGGGGCGACGGGGGCGGCGGCACCACCCGCGAGATGGTCGCCCGGGCGGCCCGGCTGCGCGACCTCGAAGGCTCGGCGACCGTGACGTGGCAGACCCCGCGGGCGTTCTTCGCCCAGGCCGCCGCCGAGTACCCCGACGCGCCCGTGTGGGTCGGCGAGCTCTACCTCGAACTGCACCGCGCCACCCTCACCAGCCAGGCGCAGACCAAGCAGGGCAACCGCCGCAGCGAACACCTCCTGCGCGAGGCCGAGCTGTGGGCGGCCACGGCGGCCGTGCGCACCGGATTCCCCTACCCCTACGAGGAGCTGGACCGCATCTGGAAGACGGTCCTGCTGCACCAGTTCCACGACATCCTGCCCGGCTCCTCCATCGCCTGGGTGCACCGCGAGGCACGCGCGACCTACGCGCGGATCGCCGGGGAGCTGACCGGCATCGTCGAGGCCGCCCAGCGCGCCCTGGCCGGCGAGGGCGAGGTCCCCCTCGTCTTCAACGCGGCCCCGCACGCCCGCTCGGGCGTCCCGGCGGGCGGCGCGCGGACCCCCGTGGCACCCGAGGGCCGCACGTCCCTCACCGCACGCCCCGGCGGCGGCCACGTCCTCGACAACGGCCTGCTGCGCGTCGAGACCGACGCCCGCGGCCTGGCCGTGTCCGTGTACGACATCGGGGCCGGCCGCGAGACGATCGCCCCCGGCCGGGCGGCGGGCCTCCTCCAGCTCCACCCCGACCTGCCGAACATGTGGGACGCCTGGGACGTCGACGCGTTCTACCGGCACACGGTCACCGACCTGACCGACGCCGACGAGGCCGTCCCGGGCGAGGACGGCGCGTCGGTGCGGATCGTCCGCTCCTTCGGCGCCTCCCGCGTCACCCAGGTGCTGTCGCTGCCGCCGGGGGAGCGGATGCTGGTGCTGGACACCGAGGTCGACTGGCACGAGACGGAGAAGTTCCTCAAGCTCGCCTTCCCGCTCGACGTGCACGCCGAACGGTACGCCTCCGAGACCCAGTTCGGGCACGTCCACCGGCCCACGCACACCAACACCAGCTGGGAGGCGGCCAAGTTCGAGGCGTGCAACCACCGCTTCGTCCACCTGGCGGAACCGGGCTGGGGCGTCGCCCTCGTCAACGACTCGACGTACGGCCACGACGTGACCCGCACGGTCCGCGACGGCGACGGGGGCGACGGGGGCACCACCACGACGGTCCGCGCCTCCCTGCTGCGCGCCCCGCGCTTCCCCGACCCCGAGACCGACCAGGGCGTGCACCGCTTCCGGCACGCGCTCCTGCCGGGCGCCGGGATCGGCGACGCGGTCCGCGAGGGCTGGCGGATCAACCTGCCGCAGCGGCGGCTGACCGGGGCGCGGGAGGTGGCCCCGCTGGTGACGTCCGACCGGGACGCGGTCGTGATCACCGCCGTGAAGCTGGCCGACGACGGCAGCGGGGACGTGGTGGTCCGCTTCCACGAGGCGCACGGCGGCCGGGCCCGGGCCACGCTCACCGCGGGCTTCGCCGTCGCCGGCGTCGTGGTGACCGACCTGCTGGAACGCCCGCTCGACGGGGAGCCCGCGCCCCCCGTCGACGGCGACCGGATCGCCGTACGGCTGCGCCCGTTCCAGCTGGCGACCCTGCGGCTGCGGCGCGCCTGACACCGCCGGCCCGGATGCCTACGACCGCCACGCCGCCCCCGCCAGCCGCGTGGGCGGCAGATACTCCCGCACATACGTCCGGTCCCAGCAGGTGCCCGTCTCCCGCAGCTCGCGCCAGGTCGTGTACCGGTAGCGGAACAGCCGGGCGCGGATGTACCGCGGCGGCTCCCCCGGCGGGAACGGCGAGCGGCGCAGCAGCTTCAGCGTGGCGGGGTCGTTCTCCAGGAGCCGCTCGACCAGCGTGCCGAACCACGGCCCCGCGTACGCGGGCGACAGCGCGGCGAACCACATCAGCCAGTCCAGCCGCAGGTGGTAGGGGGCGAACTGGCGCGGCCACCGCCGCGGATCGCCGGGCTTGCCCTTGAACTCGTACTCCCGCCACCGCGCGTCCTCGCGCGGCGCCGGATCGGCCGTCCCCTCGATCACCACCTCGTACCGGATCCGGCTGACGCTGCCGAAGGCGCCGTAGGTGTTGACCAGGTGCAGGGGGTCGAAGGAGCGGTTCATCACCTGGCGGCGGGAGATCATGTTGCGGACCGGCCGGTGGCTGAGGAACACCAGCAGCGCGCCCACCGCGAGCACGACGACCTCGTACCACAGCGGGGCGCCGGGCACCGGCGGCGGATCGGCGGGGAACTCCACCGCCGACAGGGCCAGCACGATGGTGATCCAGTTCAGCCAGGAGAAGTTGCCCGACAGCACCAGCCACAGCTGGGTGACGATCATCAGCGCGGCGGCGGCCGTGGCGACGGGCTGCGGGGTGAACAGCAGGAAGGGCACCACCAGCTGGGTGACGTGGTTCGCGGCCACCTCCACGCGGTGCAGGGGCCGGGGCAGATGGTGGAAGAACCAGCTCAGCGGGCCCGGCATCGGCTGGGTCTCGTGGTGGTAGTCCAGGCACGTCAGCTTCCGCCAGCACGCGTCGCCGCGCATCTTGATCAGCCCCGCGCCGAACTCCACCCGGAACAGGATCCAGCGCAGCAGGAACAGCACCACGACCGGCGGCGCCACCTCGTCGTTGCCGAGCAGGACGGCGACGAAGCCGGCCTCCAGCAGCAGCGACTCCCAGCCGAACGAGTACCAGGTCTGCCCGACGTTCACGATCGACAGGTACAGCGCCCACGGCACCAGCCACAGCAGCATCGCGCCCCACAGCGGCAGCAGGGAGTCCAGCCCCGCCAGCAGCGCCGCCGACACCGCGCAGCCCGCCCAGGCGCAGACCGCGAAGAACCGGTCGGAGTAGTGCAGCTGGAACAGGCTCGGCGCCCGCTTGAACGGCACCCGCTCCGTGAAGCGGGGCACGGGCAGCAGGCCGCGCTCGCCGATCAGCGCCCGGAACTGCAGGGCCGCCGTCAGGAACGCGACCAGGTACACGGCGGCCAGAGCCCGCTGGAAGACCAGCCGGGTCAGCCAGTAGTCGGGTGCGGTGAACCACTCCACGGCCGTGCGCTCCTTCCTCCCGTCCTCGCGCCGGAGCGCCCTGTCCCTCTTCCTCCGGTCCCCCGGGCGACCCTCCGTGTACCGCCGCTCCGGTCGCGTAACCCAAGCGGGTGAAGCAGACCATGGTGACCAAAAGTCATGGGTAGTGACCGTGTGACCCCGACGGGTGGGAGTGCACGGGCGGCAGTACCGGGACGAGACGGGAGAGCGGGGAGCGGACCTCCCCCCTCGGCGGCCCGGCGGACGTCTTCGGCGGCCGAGGGCGGGCCGGTGGCCGAGTGCGCCGAGAGGGAAACCCGAACAGGTCGAAGAATCGGACAAATCCTGGCAAGGTGGGGCCATGGCTGATCGGGGAGCGAGCTCCCTGTCCCTCCCGGACGACTGGCCCGCCCGCCCGGACCCGATCCTGGCGCTCAACCGCATGGGCAGCTTCGACTGGGACCTGGACACCGGCCTGTTCCACATGGACGCCCAGGCCCACGAGGTGTTCGATCTGCGCCCCGAGGAGTTCGACGGACGGCCCGAGAGCCTGTCCGCGCGGGTGCCGCGGGCGGAGGGGCACCGCCTGGACGCCCTCGTCGCCCGGGCCATGAAGGACGGCAGCGAGAACTACGGCACCTACTTCCGTCTCCGCTGCCGGGACGGCACACTGCGCTGGACCCACACCCAGGGATACATCCGGCGCGACGAGACCGGCCGCCCCCACCGCATCATCGGCATCGTCCGCGACGCCACCGAGGAGATCGGCGACATCGAGGCCCGCCGCGCGCAGGCCGCCCAGGACGAGGCCCGCCGCCGGCAGACCAACGTCGTCCAGACCGCCACGGCCGCCCTCGCCCACGCCCGCACCGTGGACGACGTCATGGACGTCCTGCGGGACACTCACGGCCTCACCCGGCTGGGCGCCACCAGCCTCGTCATGGGCCTGGTCGAGGGCGGACGCATCCGGCTGGTCGCCGACGGCCCCGACGACAGCTTCGTCCCCGGCACCCGCATCACCAGGATCGACGAGCCCTATCCGATGAGCGAGGCCGTACGGACCCTCAGCCCGTGCTTCATCGAGTCGCCGGAGGAGTTCGCGGAGCGCTACCCGGTCCTGTGGCCGCACCTCACCCACCTCGGCATCACCGCCGCCGCCTATCTGCCCCTGATCGCCCAGGCCCGCCCGATCGGGGCGATGGGCCTGCTCTACGGCGACCGGCACGGGTTCTCCCCCGAGGACCGCAACGTGCTCGTCGCCCTCGGCAGCAGCATCGCGCAGAGCCTGCAGCGGGCGATGCTCTACGAGGAGGAGATGGACCTCGCCCAGGGCCTCCAGCAGGCGATGCTGCCGCGCACCATCCCCAGCGTGCCGGGCTGCGACGTCGCCGTCCGCTACCGCGCCGCCACCCTGGGCGGCTCCCTGGGCCGCGACATCGGCGGCGACTGGTACGACCTCATCCCGCTGCCCGGCGGACGCGTCGGCGCCGTCATCGGCGACGTCCAGGGCCACGACACGCACGCCGCCGCCGTCATGGGCCAGCTGCGCATCGTGCTGCGCGCCTACGCCGCCGAGGGCCACACCCCGGCCACCGTGATGGCCCGCGCTTCCGTCTTCCTCCACGAACTCGACACCGACCGCTTCGCGACCTGCCTGTACGCGGAGGCCGACCTGGCCACCGGGGTGGTCCAGGTGGTCCGGGCCGGGCACATCGACCCGCTGGTGCGCCACCCCGACGGCACCTGCCGCCGGGTGCCCGTCGAGGGCGGGATGCCGCTCGGCCTGTCCGCGGAGTTCGGGCGGCTGGCCTACCCGGTCGGCACCCTGGAGCTCGACCCCGGCAGCACCCTGCTGCTGTGCACCGACGGGCTGGTGGAGACGCCCGGCGCCGACCTCGACGACGGCGTGCAGGCCCTGGCCGCGCTCGTCGCCGCCGGGCCCGAGGACGTACGGGACCTCGCCGGCCGGCTCATCGACGTCTTCGAGGAACGCGGCGGCGAGGACGACGTGGCCCTCCTCCTGCTGCGTCGCCGCGGCCTGGACGTCCCGCGGACCGGCGGACGGCTCCAGCAGCACGTGGCCCCCGGGGACGCCGAGGCGCTCGCCGGGGCCCGGCACATGATCCGCGCCGCGGTCACCGCCTGGGGGGCAGAGGAGCGGGCCGACGAGATCGAGCTGGCCGCCGACGAACTCGTCACCAACGCCCTCATGCACACCGAGGGCGCCGCGGTCGTCACCCTGCGGGTCCTCACCGGTGCCGACCGCAGGCTGCGCGTCGAGGTCGAGGACTCCTCCAGCGCCCTGCCGCGCCGCCGCGACGCGGGAGAGGTCGGCGCCTCCGGGCGGGGGCTGGTCCTGATCGAGACGCTCACCGAGGCGTGGGGCGTGGAGGCGCGAGGCGGCGGCAAGTGCGTGTGGTGCGAGTTCGTGGTGCCCCGGCGGGAGTGAACCCGTCGTCCCGCATTCCTGTAAATAAGGGACAAAAGTCCCGAATATCGGCAAGGGGTGCGTGGGCACAGAACGCCGGTAAGGGAAAGTGATCGAGCCCACAGCGAGGAACCGACCTTCATGCCGACCGCAGCCGCCCCCCGCCCGCACCCGTCCGCCGCCGACCGCCGGCCCGGATCCGGAGCCCAGGACGCCCCGGACCCCGTCACCGCCGCCTTCACCCGCTACGCCGCCCTGGCCGACGGCCCCGAGAAGGAGCGCCTCGAGGAGGAGCTGATGGAGGCGTGGCTGCCGATGGCCCACCGGCTGGCCGCGCGCTTTCGCGACCGCGGCGAGAGCGCCGAGGACCTGCGGCAGGTCGCCGCGCTGGGCCTGCTCAAGGCGGTCCGGCGGTTCGACCCGGACAGGGGGCCGTTCGAGCCGTTCGCGATACCCACGATCAGGGGCGAGCTGCGGCGGCACTTCCGCGACCGGATGTGGGACGTACGGGTCCCGCGCCGGGTGCAGGAGCTGCGCAACGCGGTCCGCGCCGCCTACGGCGAGCTCGGCCTGGCGCCCGGCAGCCCCCGGCCCGCCGTCGCCGACCTGGCCCGGCACGCCCGGCTGACCGAGGCGGAGGTGCGCGAGGGCATGACGGCCCTGGAGAGCTACCGTGCCCTGTCCCTGGACGCGGCGAACGGCGACACGGGCGCCGGCGCGGACGCGCCGTCCCTGGCGGATCTGCTGGGGGAGCCGGACCACGGCTTCCAGCTCGTGATCGACCGCGAGAGCGTCAAGGAGGCGGTGCGCCGGCTGCCGCAGCGCGAGCGGGCCATCCTCTACCTGCGCTTCTTCGAGGACTGGTCCCAGAGCCGCATCGGGGAACGGCTGGGCATCTCCCAGATGCACGTCTCCCGCCTGCTCGGCCAGACCTGCGCCCGCATCCGGGAGGAGACGCTGGCGGCCCGCTGAGCCGCCGCCCCCGCCGTGGCCCCGTCCCGGGCGGCGCCGGCCGGGGCCTGCCGTTCGGATCGGGGCGCAGGGCGTCGGCGGCGGCTTGTCATGCCGGTGAGCGGGGCCTGGTGCGTGCGGCGGCAAGGCGGAGGAGGACGTCGACGCGATGGGGCCCCGCGAGCGCAGCCGGGCGTGGGGGAGCCGGCAACCGGCGACAACGCCGCAGATGCGCGTGCCGGGCCCCGCGTCCGCGGCGTGGTCCCAACGGCAGGTCCTAGAACAAGTGGATCGCGAGATGGCCGAGCGGCAGGCCCAGCTGCCACGCCGGCGTCCACACCTTCGGCCCCTCGTCCTCCCCGGCCACGGCGGAGCGGCCGGGCACGGCGTTCAGGTCGGGGGCGAGCAGCTCGGTCTCCCGCAGCCAGCGCCACGCGGCCCGGGCCAGTTCCAGGTCCGGGCCGCCCCGGCCGGAGGCGGCGGCGTCGGCGGCGGCCTCGTCCAGCCGCTCGCGCACCCACTCCTGCCACGGCTGGTCGTAGGCGGTCAGGGACAGCCAGGTCTCCAGCCGGGAGACGACCCGGATGCCGGGCAGCTCGCCGTCGGTGTCGGACAGGAAGACGGTCAGCGCCAGCGCGTCCCGGCCGGCGCGGAACTCGAACGACGTCGGCGGCATCAGATCGCCGGTGCGCAACAGCTCGTCGGCGATGTACTCGGCGTACAACCACGCCATGGGGACGGTCAGGTCACCGTCGCCGGCGCCGTCCGTGCCCTCGTGACCTCTGTGCAGCATCCCTTCCTGCCTTCCTCCGGTGCGTGCGCGTCACCCGGCCCCGGGCCCCCGGTCCGGAACGCGAATGGGAACAGCCGATTACCCCGTGGGGGTCCTCGGCAAGGCGCTTTACGGAGGCTTGACTCGGCTGCCGGTTTCACCGCAGGTCGGCGGTGTAACCGGGCAAAACCCGGCGCAGGGCGCGCAGTGCGTAGTATGCGCGGGATTTCACGGTACCGGGCGGGATGCCGAGGGCCGCCGCCGCTTCTGCCACACTCGCCCCTTCGAAATACACGAGCACCAGGACTTCACGGTGCTCCGGCGTGAGTGTCTTCACAGCCTGCCGTACGTCGAGGGCGGCGGCGGCCCGTTCGGCGTGATCGGCGCAGACGCGCGCGTTCTCCAGGGCGGCGTCACCGACCTCCGCGGGGCGCGCCTGCCGGGCCCTGCGCGCGTCGATCGCCAGCCGCCGGGCGACGGTGAGCAGCCAGGGCCGTACGGAGTCGAAGGCGTCGGCACGCAGGGCCTCCGGATGCTGCCAGGCGCGGACCAGGGTCTCCTGCACCAGGTCCTCGGCGCGCTGCCGGTCGCCGTCGCACAGCCGCAGCAGCAGCGCGAACAGCGGCCGGCCGTGCTCGCGCTGGAGCGCGGCGAGCTCGTGCTCGGCGGTCGTCCCGTTCGTCGTCGTGGGGGTGAGGGTGGTTCCGGCCGTCATGGCCGTATGGCACCGCAGGGCGCCCTTCGGGGACAGCGTCGTGCGCCGTGAGTGCGGCGGACGGTCGATCGCGTCGGCGAACGGTTCGACGAACGGTCGTTCCGCCGCCGCCCGCGCGGGCCGGACGGGCTAATGGGCGTGTCGGAGCCGCCCGTGACCGCGGAAGCCTTCTTACCTGTTTGTGGGTAAATGTGACTTTCTCGTGTCGAGTGACCGAGCGGGGTGAGCGGATGATCACACGCAGCAGACAGGTGGCCCTCGTCCTGACGGCCGTCCTCACCGCGGGCGCGGCCTGCCAGGCCCGCGACCGGGAGCCGCCCGGGAGCCCGGCCCCCTCCGCCGCCGACACCGGCGCCTTCACCCTGGTCGCCTCCGGCGACGTCCTGCCGCACAGCTCGGTCATCGACCGGGCGCGCTTCGACGCGGGCGGCGCCGGCTACGACTTCCGCCCCATGCTCGCCGGCGCCGCACCCGTCGTCTCCGGCGCCGACGTGGCGCTGTGTCACATGGAGACCGTCTACGGCGAGAACGGCGACTACACCGGCTACCCCACCTTCAAATCGCCGCCCGAGGTCGCCCGGGGGCTGGCCGCCACCGGCTACGACGGCTGCTCCACCGCCTCCAACCACAGCCTCGACGACGGCACCGACGGCATCCGCCGCACCCTGGACGCCCTGGACCGCGCGGGCGTGCGGCACGCCGGATCGGCCCGCACCGAGGGCGAGGCCCGGACCGTCACCGTCCTGCCCGCGGGCCGCGCCCGCCTGGCCCACCTCGCCTACACCTACGGCACCAACGGCATCCCGCTGCCGCCCGGGCAGCCCTGGGCGGTGAACCTCATCGACGCCGACAGGATCCTCGCGGACGCCCGGGCGGCGCGGCGGGCGGGCGCCGACGTGGTCGCCGTCTCCCTGCACTGGGGAACGGAATGGCGGGACGAGCCCGACGAGCGGCAGCTGACGCTGGCCCGGGAACTCACCGCCGCGCGCACGGCCGGGCGCCCCGACATCGACCTGATCCTGGGCACCCACGCCCATGTGCCGCAGGCGTACGAGAAGGTCAACGGGACCTGGGTGGTCTACGGGATGGGCGACCAGATCGCCGGGGGGATGGTCAACCACGACGGCGTACCGGACCCGCGCGGCAACGAGTCGACGATCGCCCGCTTCACCTTCGCCCCGCCCGCCCGGCCCGGCGGCCGCTGGGAGGTGACGAAGGCCGAGTTCGTCCCGCAGCTGTTCGACATCGACGCCGGCCGGGTGGTGAACCTCAACCGGGCGCTCGCCCAGGGCGCCGAGGTGCGCGCCGTGCGCGACCGCATCCGGGACGTGGTGCTCAGCCGGGGCGCGGCGCAGGACGGGCTGGTGATGGGGGAGTAGCCCGCGCCGGCCGCCCGGCGACCGTCGAGGACGCCGGGCACCGCACCGACCCGGAACGGCCGGACTCCCCTTCTGCTCGGGGCTCTAACGCCGGGCCAGCTCCGACTTCCGGTAGGAGTAGCCGAAGTAGATCACGAGCCCGAGCGCGAACCAGAGGGCGAAGCGCACCCAGGTCTGCCACTGCAGGAACGTGATCAGCCAGATCGAGAAGACGACCCCCAGCGCGGGCACGAACGGCATCCACGGCGTACGGAAGGTGCGCGGCAGGTCCGGCTGCCGGTAGCGCAGCACGATCACCGCCGTGCACACCACCACGAACGCCAGCAGGATGCCGATGTTGGTCAGCTCGGCCGCCTCGCCGATCGGCAGGAACCCGGCGATGGCGGCCGACGCCGCCCCGACGATCCAGGTGACCCGGGTCGGCACGTGGCGCGTCGGGTGCGTCTTGGCGAACCACTTGGGCAGCAGACCGTCCCGGGACATGGCGAACCACACCCGGGTCACCCCGAGCATGAACGTGAACATGACCGTGAGGATGCCGATGATCGCGCCGACCGCGATGACGTCCGCCAGCCCGCCCAGCCCCACCGACTTGAACGCCGTCGAGAAGCCGCTCTCCTTGTCGATGTCCCGGTAGTCCTGCATGCCCGTCAGGACCAGGCAGGCGGCCACGTACAGCACCATCGAGACGGCGAGCGAGTACAGGATCGCCTTCGGCATGTGCCGCTGGGCGTCCTTGGACTCCTCGGCCGCCGTCGACATCGCGTCGTAGCCGAACACGGCGAAGAACACCGTCGCCGCCCCCGTGAACGCCCCGCCGACGCCGTACGGGAAGAACGGGTTGTAGTGCGTGGTGTCGATGTGGAAGACACCGACCGCGATCACCAGCAGCACCACCAGCACCTTCAGTACGACCACCGCCATCTCGAAGCGGGCGGCGTTCTTGATGCCGAGGTTGAGCAGGTACGCGATGAACAGGCACAGGACCGCCGCGAACAGGTCGACCTTGTGTCCTTCCCCGGTGCCGGGCGCGCCCAGCATCCAGGCCGGCAGGTCGGCGCCCATCTCGCCGACCAGGAAGCTGAAGTACCCGGAGATGCCGATGGCGACCACCGCGACGATCGCCGTGTACTCCAGCAGCAGGTCCCAGCCGATGAACCAGCCCGCGAGCTCGCCGAGCACCGCGTAGCCGTAGGTGTAGGCGGAACCCGCCTTCGGGATCATCCCGGCGAACTCGGCGTACGACAGCGCCGCCGCGGCGCTCGCCACACCGGCGATGAGGAAGGAGACGAGGACGGCGGGGCCCGCCGTGCCGTTGGCGACCGTCCCGGCGAGGGTGAAGATGCCCGCGCCGATGATGCCGCCCACACCGATCGCGGTGAGCTGCCACAGCCCCAGCGACCGCTCCAGCCGTGGACCCTCACCGGCTTCCGTCTCCTCGATGCGTTCGATGGGTTTGCGGCGGAGAATCCCCTCGCCCCGACGGAACCCGGCCATGCTCCTCACCTCTTCGTGATCGGCGAACGGCTGACGGCGGATCATGATGGCCCGGTCCGGCCCGCGACGGAAGACGCCACGCACGCCGGTCCCGGCGCAGGACCGGCAAGGACGGGCCGGGTTACGGCACCACCGTCACCGGCCAGCGCCCCGCCTTCACCAGCCGGACCGCCACCGAGCCGACGATCCGGTGGCCGGCCTGCTCGGAGGCGCCCACGACCACCGCGTCCGCCTTCAGCTCGTCGGCGGCCTTGACCAGGCCGTTGTAGGGGTCGCCGCGGAAGGTGTGGAACTCCCAGCGCACCTCGAATATCCCCTTGACCCGCTCGGCCGCCTCCCGGATCTGCGCCACCAGTTCCTCGGCGATCTCGTCGGTGGTGTCGGCCACCGGGGCCCCGAGCGCCGCGCCCGCCGCCAGCACCGGCTGCACGTACACGACGGCGAGCAGCGCCCGCTGCCGCCGGGCCAGTCCGCCGGCGTAGGCCGCGGCACGGAGCGAGGAGTCCGATCCGTCCACCCCGACCACGATGACCTTCGGCCCGTCCGTGCCCCGCTCGAACTGAGGGGAGTGCTGTTCCGTCACGCTGGGAGGCTATCGGAAACCCCTGGTCGGGCCGCCGCCCGGAACCCTGATCGGTCCGCTGTCCGGAACCCTGGTCGGTCCGCCGCCCGGAACCCTGGTCGGTCCGCTGTCCGGAACCCTGGTCGGGCCGCTGCCCGGACCCCTGATCGGTCCGCTGTCCGGAGCCGTCCGGCGGGACGCGGCCGGGCCACCGCCCCGTGATCACTGGGCCGGGCGGGTGGATTCGCACCGCCGCACCGGTGTCGCGGGGGAGCGCCGCCCGCTCGCCGGGCGACTGATGAGTCATGAAGAAGGATCAGTTGCTCACCCGACGCCGCGCGTTGCTCGCCGGCGCCGCCGCCGTGGGGGCGGCCGGCACCGCCGGAGTGCTCGCCACCGGCACCGGGGACGCGCCGGTCCGTCCGGCCGTCCCCGTCGCGGGCCCGCCGGCACGCCGCGCGCACCAGCCCTCCGCCTACCGCCTCCAGCCGCTGACCGGATACGGTCCGCGGCGCGCCGTGCCCGCCCGGCCCCCGGTACGGCGCGAGCCGCTGCTGCGCGTGTCCGGACGCGGCCGCACCATGGTGCTGACCTTCGACGACGGCCCCGACCCCCGCTACACCCCGGACATCCTCGACACGCTGGCCGAGTACGAGGTGCGTGCGATGTTCTTCGTCTGCGGGGAGATGGCGGACGGCAACAAGGACCTGCTGGCCAGGATGGCCGACGACGGGCACGTCGTCGGCAACCACACCTGGTCCCACCCGCTGCTCACCCGTCTCACCCGGCGCCGGATCCGCCGGGAGATGGAACGCACCTGCGATGTCATCGAGGAGGCATACGGGGAGCGCCCCCTGTGGTTCCGCGCCCCCTACGGGGCCTGGAACCGGGCCGCCTTCCAGCTCGGCGCCGAACTCGGCATGGAGCCCCTCGCCTGGACCGTCGACACCCTCGACTGGACCACCCCCGGCAGCCGCACCATCGTCGACCGGGTCGAGGACGGCGCCGCCCCCGGCGTCGTGGTGCTCTCCCACGACGCCGGGGGCGACCGCTCCCAGAGCGTGACGGCGCTGCGCCGCTATCTGCCCCGCCTGCTGGACTCCGGCTACCACATCACCGTGCCCCGCCGGCAGTACACGTGACCGGCCGGTGCCCGCCGGGCCGGGGACCGTTCAGCGGATCCCGGTCAGGCGGGCGAAGGCGACGACGTTCCCCTCGTACCCGTTCTGCCGGGAGTAACCGCCGCCGCAGGTGATGACCCGCAATTCCGGGCTGCCTTTCGAGGCGTAGACCCGGTCGCCGGGAAAATCGTCCTTCCGGAACACCTCGATGCCGTAGATCTCGAACTCCGCGGTCTTTCCGTCCTGGCGGGAGATCTCTACTTTGTTTCCCTTCTTCAGGGCCCCGAGCCCGTAGAAAACGGCGGGGCCCTGCTTGTTGTCGACATGGCCGACGACGACGGCGGTGCCCTTCTCGCCGGGGGAGACGGCACCGGTGAACCAGCCGGCCAGGTTCGGGTCCTGTGGCGGCGGCGCGCCCACCCAGCCGTCCGCGTCCAGACCGACCGGCATCATCGGCGCGTCGACCTGGATCGCGGGAATCCTCACCCGGTCGGGCACGGCGTACGGCAGCGGCCTCAGGACCTGGCCGGCGGACGTGCCGCGGGAGACGCGGCTGTCGGACGCCGCCGCCGACGCCGGCTGCGGCGGACCCACGTCGAACTCTCCCGAACCATTCCGAATCAGCGCGAGGCCGGTCAGCAGAACAAGCGCTATGACGCCCCAGGGAGCGCGCTTCCTGTGCCGCTCCTCCTCTTCGGCCAGCTCGGACGCAGACATTCGCCATCCCCTCTCGACACGGCCGTCGCCGTGTCATGTCGCGCATGGAAAAACGCTAAGTGCCGCGTGCCCGACCGGCGACGGGGCGGCAGCGAACGGGTGGCGAATCCCATTTCCGTGCGCCATACGGGGTGTTCACCCGAAGGGAATTTCTGACGGTCCGTGACCTGCGGTGATATCCACTCGCGCGGTTCTCCCCCGGCGTGCCCGCTCACCAGGACGGACCATCCCCGACATGCGGCCCCGCGCGGGGCGACTCAGGGTCTTCGTGGGAGACGCTTTCTCGCCGACCGACCGGGAACGGGTCCCGGGGCGTCTTCCGCGGAGGAACACATGCGCAACACTCGTGCCCTGGCGGCCGCCGGCGCCGCGGTCGCCGTCCTCGGGCTCGCCGCCCCCACGGCCGCCGCGTGGGACACGCCGAGCAACATCGTCGCCCTGCCCAGCGTCATCGCCCGCGGCGGCCAGCTGACCGTCACGGTCGACGGCTGCCCGCACGGCGGCACGATGACCTCGGGCGCCTTCCCGACCACCCCCCTGACGCCGGTCAAGGGTGCCAACGAGACCTCCAAGGGCGTCGCCACCATCAACCGCAACGCCCGCCCGGGCTCGTACGACATCACGGTCAACTGCTCCGGCAAGACCCTGACCCGCCCGGCGGCCTTCACCGTCATCGGCGGTGTCCGCGGCGGCATCGGCGGCAGCAGCTCCAGCGGGGCGACCCCGGCCGACATCGCCATCGGCGGCGGACTCGTGGCCGCGGCCGCCGCCGGAGGCGGCCTGTTCTGGATGCGCCGCCGGGCCGAGAAGCGCGTCTGACCTCCGCCGTCCCCCGGCCACGCGTCAGGCTCCGCACTCGGGGGCGGGCCCTGTGGGGACGCCGGCCGGCACCCCTGTTCCCCGGTACCCGCGCCGGCACGTCCGATCGCACGCCGACAGGGCTTCGCCCCGGATCCCGACCAGGGAGGATCCGGGGCGAAGCCCGGGGGGCGGGCGGGGGCAGGCGCCCGCCGCGCCGCCCCGGGGGCGGGAGGAGGGGGTCAGGTCGGGAGA